>NZ_JBHWEB010000124.1:0-26836 GCF_042734395.1 Amycolatopsis sp. NPDC059657
CTGCCGACGTCCCAAGTGGACTGGTCGACCGGAGCGGTGCGGGTGCTGACGGAGGCTGTCGACTGGCCCGAATCGGACCGCCCCCGTCGCGCCGGCATATCGGCGTTCGGCGTGAGTGGCACGAACGCGCACCTGATACTCGAACAGCCGCCGGCAACAGAGCATTCGTCCAAAGTGGAGGACGACGACCACGCGACGGTTCCGTTGGTGTTGAGCGGAAAGTCCTCGGAAGCGCTTCGCGATCAGGCCGGCAGGTTGCTGGCCAAGGTCGAAGACGATCCCTCGCTTCGCGTCGCCGATCTCGCGTACTCGTCGGTGGCTCACCGGGCGTTGTTCGAACATCGTGCCGCACTCGTGTCTGCCGATCGGGAGAACCTGCTGGCGGATTTGCGTTCCCTCGTGTCAGTGGACGCGGCGTCCACCGTGATCACCGGGATGGCTCGATCGGGCCGCGGTGTGGTGTTCGTCTTCCCTGGCCAGGGTGGTCAGTGGGTCGGCATGGGCCGCGAGCTGTTGGCTGTGTCCCCGGTTTTCGCGGAGAGTATGCGTGCCTGCGAAGGGGCTCTGTCGCCGTTCGTCGAGTGGTCCTTGATCGAGGTGTTGACCGGCGAGGACACCCAACGGCAGCTTGACCGGGTCGACGTCGTGCAGCCGGCGCTGTGGGCGATCATGGTGTCCTTGGCGGCCGTACTGCGCTCTTATGGCGTCGAACCGGACGCTGTGGTGGGACACAGCCAAGGCGAGATCGCTGCCGCCTACGTCGCGGGCGCACTGTCACTGGAAGACGCAGCCAGGGTCATCGCCTTGCGCAGCCAGGCGTTGAAGGTCATCGCCGGCACCGGCGGGATGATCTCGGTCCGCCTGTCCGCGGCGGAAGCACAGCGGCGCCTGGACGAACTCGGGGAACCCCTGTCGGTCGCGGTGGTGAACGGGGCGAGGTCGGTGGCCGTCGGCGGCGAGGTTTCGGCCGTGGACCGGATGCAGGCTCGCTGGGAAGCCGAGGGCATCCACGTTCGCCGGATCAACGGCGACTACGCCTCCCACACGGTCCAGGTCGAGCGGGTCGAGCAGCGGCTGATGGAGTTGCTGGCGCCGGTCGTCCCACAGAAACCCGAGATCGCCTGGTACTCCACTGTGGACTGTGACTGGCTGGACGGCGCGGTCGCCGATGCCGGCTACTGGTATCGCAACCTCCGCGAGACCGTTCAGTTCGACACCGCTGTCCGCGCACTGCTGGACGCGGGCAATCAGCACTTCGTCGAGGTCAGCCCGCACCCGGTTGTCACCATGCCGATCCGCTCCACCATGGAGGAACTCGACTCGGACGCCGCGGTGGCCGGTGTGCTGCGCCGCGATCACGGCGGTCTGGACCAGATCATGCGGACGCTGGCCGAACTCGTCGTGCGTGGCGTCACGCCCGACTGGTCCGCGGTGTTCTCCGGAACCGGCGCACGCTCGGTCGACCTGCCGACGTACGCCTTCCAGCACCAGCACTACTGGCTCGCCCAAGGCGGCAAGACGGACCTGTCCGCCGCCGGTATGGACGAAGTGGACCACCCGTTCCTGGGAGCGACGCTGACCGACCCGGAGTCCGGCGTGACGAGCCTGACCGGCCGGATCTCCTTGGCCTCGCAGCGGTGGCTGGCCGATCACGCGGCGGACGGCGTGGTGCTGCTGCCGGGCGCCGCGCTCGTGGAGATCGCACTGCATGCCGGCGCCGTGACCGATACGCCCGAGCTGTCGGAATTCGTAATCGAGGCCGGTCTGCGGCTCCCGGCCGATGCCGCGCTGCGGCTCCAGGTGACCGTGCGGCCGGAGGACGATCAGGGGCGCCGGGAGCTGTCCATCCATTCGCGCACTGACCAAGGGCGGCGCTCCTGGACGCGGCACGCCAGAGGGCTGCTCGCCCCACACTCGCCGGCATCCATGCCGAACCACGGTGAAGTGACCGCATGGCCGCCGCGCGACGCGGAGCCGGTGGATGTGACGGGCTTCTACGACAAACTCGAACGGGCCGGATACGGCTACGGTCCGGCCTTCCGCGGGCTGCGAGCCGCGTGGCGACGCGACAAGAGCGTCCTGGCGGAGGTTGTGCTCCCCGAAGCCGCTACGCCAGGCGACTACGGCATCCACCCGGCACTGTTCGATGCCGCGCTGCAGAGCGCCTTCCTCGCGATCGAGGATGGAGACGAGCAGACGCTCTCGCTGCCGTTCGCCTGGAACGACGTTGTGCTGCATGCGACCGGTGCCACCACAGTGCGCGTGTTCACCACCGTGACGAGTGACGGCGATGGCACACACGCCATCGCGGTCGAAATCGCCGACCCGCTGGGCAAGCCCGTGCTCTCGCTGGGAACCGTCGTCACGCGGCCGATCTCCATCCGGGAACTGACCGCGCCGTCCGGGACCGACGTGCCGGACATGCTGTTCGGCATCGACTGGACCCGGCTCGACACCGGTGCGTCGACCGGCAGGCTGGCACACATCGACAACGCCGACCAGTTGCCGACCGTCGAAGCGAACATCGACTGGCTGGTGCTGGGCCCGGGGGAGAACACCGACGCCAGGATCGCGGTGAACAGGGTGCTCGCGGTCGTGCAGGCGTTTCTCGGAGACCACGCTCGGCACGCCACCCGGCTCGTCGTGACGACTCGAAGCGCGGTCGCCGCACCGGACACAGGGGAGGGGCGGCCCGCCGGACACGAGGTACCGGATCCGGTCGCGGCCGCGGTGGCCGGCCTGATCCGCTCGGCGCAGGCCGAGCACCCCGGCCGGATCCTGCTCATCGACACGGACGAGCGGGCCGAGCTCCCGGCCGTGCCGGCGGCGATGGTCGCCGCCGGTGAGAACGAGGTCGTTGTCCGGCACACGACGGCTTGGGTGCCGCGCCTGGTCCGGGTCGCGCCGGATCTGGCGCAGGGCAGGCCCGTGGGCGAGAACGTCCACACCGTTCCCCGGCCGCTCGATCCCGCCGGGACGGTGCTCATCACCGGCGCGACCGGCACGCTCGGCAGGCTGGTGGCCCGGCATCTGGTCACCGGGCACGGGATCCGCAGCCTGGTGCTGGCCTCCCGGCGCGGCGACCAGGCGCCAGGCGCTGCCGAGCTCGGAGCGGAACTCACCGAACTCGGCGCGTGGGTGCGGTTCGTCCGATGCGATATCGCGCGGCGCGCGGATGTCCAGACGTTGCTGGCGGCTGTGCCGTCGGACGCGCCGCTGACCGCCGTCGTGCACGCGGCGGCGGTGCTGGACGACGGGGTGGTCGAAGCCATGACACCAGAGCAGGTCGACAGGGTGTTCGCGCCCAAGCTCGACGGCGCGGTCCACCTCGACGAACTGACCCGGCACCTGGACCTCGCGGCCTTCGTCGTCTTCTCCTCGGGAGCAGGCGTGCTCGGCAACGGCGGACAGGCCAACTACTCGGCGGCCAACGCCTTCCTCGACGCACTGATGGCACGTCGGCGCGCCGACGGCAGGCCGGGGTTGTCCCTCGCGTGGGGCTATTGGGCGGACACGAGCGACACCTCGTCACGCCTGGACCGGACGGAATTGGCCGCACGCATGCGACGCAACGGATTCCTCCCGCTGGAATCCGCCGACGGCCTGCGGTTGCTGGACGACAGCCTGCGATCGGACCGGGCGCTGCTGATCCCCGTCCCGCTCGACATCGAGGTGCTGCGGGAACGCGCTCGAGCCTCGGCTCTTCCAGCTGTGCTGAGGGGAGTGGTCGGCAGGGTCCGTGCGGTGGCCGCGGCCGACCGCGGGCAGCCCCAGGACGCACTGGCCGGACTGGCCGGGCTCGGAGCCAAGGAACGCGTCTCGGCACTGACCGACCTCGTGCGCGCCCATGCCGCCGCCGCGATCGGCACGACAGCCGACGCGATCCGCGGCACCAAGCCGTTCCGGGACCTCGGGTTCGACTCGCTGACCGCGATCGAAATGCGCAATCGGCTGGTCAAGGCGACCGGCGTCAGCCTGCCGGCCACCCTGATCTTCGACTACCCGAGCGCGGCCGCCGTCGCCGAGCACCTGCATGAGCTCACCGGCGGCTCCGCACCGTCCGAACCCGAAACGGACGACCTCGAAACCGACGATCTCGCCGCGCTCGAAGCCGCGGAACTGATCCAGCTGCTACGCGGGGAACTCGCCGTGCACAGCGACGACACGAACTTGGACAAGTGATGACGGAGCCGACCGAGCAGCTCGTAACGGCGCTGCGCGACTCGATGCGGGAGATTCAACGCCTGCGCCGGGTCAACAGCGAACTGACCGACAGGCACCGCGAGCCGGTCGCCATCGTCGGGATGGCCTGCCGCTATCCCGGTGGCGTCGACGGCCCGGCCGCGCTGTGGGACGTAGTGGCGCAGGGCCGCGACGTCGTCGGCGGCTTCCCGACCGACCGCGGCTGGGGTGCCCTGTTCGATCCCGACCCGGACGTGGCAGGCCGGACCTACACCCGCGCGGGCGGCTTCCTCCACGACGCGGCCCTGTTCGACGCCGAATTCTTCGAGATCTCGCCGCGTGAGGCGGCCGCGATGGATCCGCAGCAACGGCTGTTGCTCGAGGTCTCCTGGGAGGCGTTGGAACAGGCTCGGATCGTCCCGACCTCACTGCGTGGCCGCGACGTCGGTGTGTTCACCGGCCTGTACGCCGGCTACTACGGCTACCAGGCCGAGGGCACCGAGGGACTGGGCACCGGCATGTCGGCAGGCGTCGCCGCCGGCCGAGTGTCATACTCCCTCGGCCTGGGGGGACCGGCTGTCACCATCGACACCGCCTGCTCGTCTTCGCTGGTGGCCATCCACCTCGCCATCCAGGCGTTGCGCGCGGGTGAATGCTCGATGGCGCTGGCCGGCGCCGCGATGGTGATGGCGGAGCCCAACATCATCGTCGACTTCTCCCGCCAGCGTGGCCTCGCGCCGGACGGCCGGTGCAAGGCGTTCGCCGACGCGGCGGACGGCACTGGCGTCTCCGAGGGCGCCGGCGTCCTGGTGCTGGAACGGCTGTCGGACGCACAACGGAACGGCCATCACATTCTTGCGGTCGTCCGCGGTTCCGCCGTCAACCAGGACGGCGCGTCCAACGGGCTGACCGCGCCCAACGGTCCCGCGCAGCAGCGGGTCATCCGGGCCGCGCTGGCCAACGCCGGCCTGTCCGCCGACGAGGTCGACGTCCTGGAGGCCCACGGCACCGGCACACCACTCGGCGATCCCATCGAGGCACAAGCGATTCTGGCCACGTATGGCCAGCGCGACGAGGATCGGCCCGCGCTGCTCGGCTCCGTCAAGTCCAACATCGGCCACACCCAGATCGCCGCCGGGCTGGCAGGCGTGATCAAAATGGTGCAGGCGATGCGGCACGGTGTCGCCCCCAAGACGCTGCACGTGGAGCGGCCGTCGTCGCACGTGGATTGGTCGTCCGGCGCGGTCCGGCTGCTGACCGAGCACGAGCCATGGCCGGATCGCGGCCGCCCTCGCCGGGCTGCGGTGTCGGGATTCGGGATCAGCGGCACCAACGCCCACGTCATCCTGGAACAGGCACCCCACCAGGAGACTGGCGTCGCACCGGCCACGCGGTACCCGGTTCCGCTGGTGGTGTCGGGTCGGTCCGAGTCAGCCGTCCTCGCCCAGGCCGACCGGCTGGCGGCGTGGCTCGAGTCCGACACGGCCCCGCTCGCGGCGATCGGCCGCTCGCTTTTCGAGACCCGTGTTCAGTTCGGGCATCGGGCGGTCGTCATCGCGACCGACCGCGAGCAAGCGGCGCGTCAGTTGCGGACGGTGACCGGCGTGATCAGCGGCGTCGCCGGTGACAACGGGCCGGGCCCGATCGGCGTGCTGTTCGCCGGGCAGGGAACCCAGCGGCCGGGCATGGGGCGACGGCTGTACGAAGCCTTTCCGGACTACGCGCGGGCATTCGATGCCGTCTGCCAGGAGCTGGACCGCTGCCTCGCTGGGCACGTTTCACATCCGGTGGCGCGGGTGGTGCTCGACGACGACCATGCCGGCCTGCTCGGACGGACGGTTTACACCCAGACCGCGTTGTTCGCCGTCGAGGTGGCGGTGTTCAGGCTGCTGGCATCGTGGGGTCTGGTGCCGGAAATGCTACTGGGCCATTCCGTCGGCGAACTGGTGGCGGCCCACGTGGCGGGCGTGCTGTCGTTGCCGGACGCGGCAAAGCTGGTGGCGGCGAGGGCCCGGCTGATGGAGGCGCTGCCGCCGGGCGGGGCCATGGCCGCTGTCTCGGCGGCCGAGCACGAGGTGGTGCCGCTGCTGACCGGCGATGTCGCGATCGCGGCGGTGAACGGGCCACAGTCCACAGTGGTCTCCGGCGAGGAAGATGCCGTCGCCGCGGTGCTCGCCGCCCTGCCAGTGCGCAAGACGCGGCGGCTCGACGTCAGTCACGCGTTCCACTCACCGCTGATGGACGCCATGCTCGGCGATTTCCGGGCGGTTGCCGAGCAGATCGAGTACCACCCGCCACAGATCCCGATCGTGTCGACGGTGACTGGAAAGACCGCGACCGCGGAAGAGTTGTGCGACCCGGAGTACTGGGTCCGCCAGGTCCGGTCGCCGGTGCGCTTCTTCGACGGTGTGCAGACGATGTGCTCGGCCGGAGCCGGCACCGTCGTCGAGTGCGGTCCGGACGGCTCGTTGAGCGCACTGGGCCGGTCCATCGCGCCGGATGCCGCGTTCATCCCGGCGATGCGCCGAAAAGACGACGACCTGGAGTGCGTCCTCGCCGCCTGGGCCCGGCTGCACGTGGCCGGCGTCCCCCTGCACTGGGTCTTTCCCGACGATGGCTCGCCACTGGCCGAGCTGCCCACGTACGCATTCCAACGACGGCGATACTGGCTGTCGTCCGGACGCACGGACACTGCTCTCGACGACCTGTTCTACCGGGTCGTATGGCGCCGCGCCGCCGATCCGGCACCGGCCACACTGACCGGGACATGGCTGCTGGTCGCCGAAAGCGACCAGTACGAAGTGGATCCGGTGCGCCGCTGGCTGATCGGCCAGGGAGCGCACGTGGTCACCACGGCCGACCTCCGTGACGTCCGGCAACCCGTCGCCGGTGTGGTGTCCCTGCTCGCGATGTCCGGGAAGTCGCCGGTGACGGTCACCACCGCGTTGTTCAGCGCCGCCATCGAGGGCAACCTCGACGCGCCACTGTGGCTGTTCACCCGTGGCGCGGTCAACGTCGGGCCGACCGATCCGCTGACCGAACCCGAGCAGGCGCAGGTCTGGGGTCTCGGCCGGGTGTTCGGCCTGGAGCATCCGAACCTGTGGGGCGGTCTTGTCGATCTGCCCGAGGACCTCGACGCCGCCGAGCAGCGGCTGGCCGGCGTCCTGACGAACAACGAGGACCAGGTCGCCATCCGGGCCGAGGGGCTGTTCCACCGCAGGCTCGTCCGCGCCGGGACGGGGACGGTACTCGGGACTTGGCGACCGCGCGGCTGCGTTCTCGTCACGGGCGGCACCAGCGGTCCCGGTGCCGAGGTCGCACGGTGGCTCGCGGGCCATGGCGTGGCGCACCTCGTGCTGACCAGCCGTCGCGGGCCGGTCGCCGACGGCGCCGACGAACTGAAAGCGGAACTCGTCCGGCTCGGCGCGAAGGTCAGCATCGTCGCCTGCGATGTCGCCGACCGCGCCGCCTTGGCGGGACTGGTCCAGGAACACGAGTTCACCGCTGTTGTGCATGCCGCCGGGTCCGGCCCGATCGGTTCGCCTGCCGACAGCGTCATCGACGCACTGCTCGACCCACTCGCCGAGAAGATCGACGGCGCCGTGAACCTCGACAGCCTGCTCGGCGACACCGAATTGGACGCCTTCGTGCTGTTCTCCTCCATCTCCGGCACCTGGGGAAGCGGCGGCCAGGCAGGCCAGGCCGCGGGCGACGCGTTCTTGGACGCGCTCGCCGAACAGCGGCGCCAGCGCGGTCTCGCGGCGACGGCGCTGGCGTGGGGGCCGTGGGCGGAGCACACGCCCGAGCAACCGCCCGGGCTGCGGCCGCTGCCTCCGGAGCTCGGGGTCCGCGCGATGGTTCACGCCTCGAGCGGGCCCGACACCGTGCTGGCGGTGGCCGACGTCGACTGGACAGTGTTCACGTCGACCGTGACCTCGGCCCGTCCCTGGCCCTTGATCACGGAGTTGCCCGAAGCCCGGCGATCCGGCGAGCCCGAGCCGGACCGGGCGGCAGCGGTGAACCTGCCCGGTCTTCCCGAGAACGAGCGTCGCCGCGCGCTCACCGACCTGGTGCGTGACGCGGTCGCGATGACGCTGGGGCACGCGTCCGGCGCGGAGCTGGAGGACCGCCCATTCGGACAGCTCGGCTTCGACTCGATCACCGCGTTGGAGCTGAGCGGCAGGCTCAGCGCGGTGAGCGGCGTCGCTCTCTCGCCGACCCTGGTGTTCGACCACCACGACGTGGCCGCAGTCGTCGAGCACTTGAACGGCGAGCTCGGGGCGGCAGACGGCGGCCTACTCGGGCAGATCGACGCGCTCGAGGCCCAGCTGGCCCGCCTCACGCCGGAGGAGCTGGCTCCGGTGGCACAGCGGTTGCGGCAGGTCGTCGACCAGTGGCAGGTGCCGGTGACCGATCTGACGGACGTGACCGACGAGGAGCTGCTTGCCCTCCTCAAGGAAAACGGCATCGAGTGAGGAACGACCGCATGGTGACCGAGGACGAACTGCACCGCCTTCTCAAGCGGGTTACCGCCGAGCTGCACGACACGCGGACGCGGCTCGCCACCGAACAGGCGCGGGTCCGCGAACCGATCGCGATCGTCGGCATGGCGTGCCGGCTGCCCGGCGGCGTGCGCGACGCCGACGACCTGTGGCGGCTGGTCGCCGACGGGACGGACGCGGTGTCGGAGTTCCCGACCGACCGTGGCTGGCCGCTGGACACGCTGTTCCACCCCGATCAGCATCAACCCGGCACGAGCCACACCCGTCACGGTGGCTTCCTCAGCGACGCCGCCGACTTCGACGCCGGGTTCTTCCGGATCTCCCGTAACGAGGCACTGGCGATGGATCCCCAGCACCGGATCCTGCTGGAGAGCGCGTGGGAGGCGTTCGAGGACGCCGGAATCGACCCGACCAGCCTGAAGGGCAGCAAAACCGCCGTCTTCGTCGGGCTGGCCGATTCCGGCTACGGTGAGGCCGTCCGGGCCGCCCACGCCGAGCTCGAAGGCTATCTGGCGGCCGGTAGCGCCGCGAGTATCGCCTCGGGGCGGATCGCCTACACCCTGGGGCTCGAAGGGCCCGCTGTCACCGTGGACACCGCGTGCTCGTCCTCGCTCACCGCACTGCACCTGGCCGTCCGCTCGTTGCGCTCCGGCGAATCGGACCTGGCACTGGCCGGCGGAGTGTCCATACTGGCTTCGGCTTCGGCGTTCGTCGAATTCTCCCGCCAAGGCGGGCTGGCCGTCGACGGCCGGTGCAAGTCGTTCGCGGCGGCCGCCGACGGCACCGGCTGGGCGGAGGGTGTCGCCTTGCTCGTGGTTGAGCGGCTGTCCGACGCGAGGCGCCACGGCCACCACGTGCTGGCCGTGGTCAGGGGCAGCGCGATCAACCAGGACGGCGCCTCCGCCGGGCTGACCGCGCCCAGCGGCAGCGCGCAGCAGAACGTCATCCGGCGGGCGCTGGCCGACGCAGGCCTCAGGCCAGGGGAGGTCGACGCGGTAGAAGCGCACGGCACCGGCACGAAGCTGGGTGACCCGATCGAGGCGCAGGCGTTGCTCGCCGTCTACGGGAAAGGCCGTTCGCAGCCACTCCTGCTGGGGTCGCTGAAGTCCAACATCGGGCACTCCATCGCCGCGGCGGGTGCGGCCGCGGTCATCAAGATGGTGCAGGCCATCCGCCACGGCGCGCTGCCCAAGACATTGCACGTCGACGGTCCGACACCGTTCGTCGACTGGTCTTCGGGTGGAGTCGAGTTGTTGACAGAGGAGCGCGACTGGCCAGACACCGGCGCTCCGCGCCGAGCAGGCGTCTCCTCGTTCGGCGCGAGCGGCACCAACGCCCACGTGATCATCGAACAGGCGCCGACCGTCCACTTCGCACGGAAACCCGGTGCCACGCCGTGGCTGCTGTCCGGGCATTCGGCCGCGGCGTTGCGGGCACAGGCCGCCAATCTGCTGGCAGTCGTCGAAGCCGACCCCGAGCTGGATCTCCACGCCGTCGGTCACGCGCTGACCTCGCGTGCCAACCTGGCCGAGCGAGCGGTCGTGTTCGCCACGGACCGTGCGGGCCTTCTCGCCGGTTTGCGAGCCGTCGCCGAGGACAGGAACCACACCGCGGTCGCCAAGGGAACGGCGGGCGAGGTCGAGGAGCGGGTGGTCTTCGTGGTGCCCGGCGAACAGCAAGGGCCGCCGCCGGATGAGGCATTCGCGCCCCGGTTCACCGCGCAGCTCGAAAAGTGCGAGGCCATGCTCGAATCGCTGGGGGGCAGTGCGCAGGAGCTGGCCGGCTGGACGATCCCCATCGGAGTCGCCGAACTTTGGCGCTCGTACGGGGTGTCGCCGGACGCCGTCGTCGGCGAAGGCCCCGCCGCCGCGTACGTGGCGGGTGCGCTTTCCCTCGAGGAGTCCGCGAAGTCGGCGATCGCAGGCTCCGCACCGCCTGAACTCCGGTCCGAGGTGCCGCTGGTTCCGGACGCCAACAGCCTGACCGGGCAGCAGTCAACGGTGTTCGTGGAGTTGACCGCGACGTCAGTCCACGACTTCTGGCGATCGCTGGCGGAACTGCGCCTGCGTGGCGTCGCTGTCGACTGGACCGCGGGCTGTGCTGGCGACCGGCTCGCGCGGGTCACCCTTCCCGGCTATGCGTTCCAGCGGGAACGGTTCTGGCCGGGAAAGCCGATCGCGGTGGCACAGGACGACGGTCCCGTGCGGACCGATCTACTGGACCTGGTGCGGCACGAGGTCGCCGCGGTGCTGGGAGCACCCGTCGCCGAGGTCACCCCGTCCAGCCGGCTCGACGAGCTCGGGCTGGACTCGCTCGCCGCTGTCCGATTGCGGCGCAGGCTGAAGAAGGCCACGGGCTTGTCGCTCGCGGCGCACGTGAACCTCGGCAATCCGACCGCCGAAGGGCTGGCGGATCACCTCCGGCAACTGTTGGCGAAGCCCGTCGATACGGTGCCAGAAGCCACACCCGGCGGCACGGCGCTCGGCGTGAGCTACCGCCGCCTGTGTGCGGCGGGAGAGTACGTGGCGGCGAACGACATGGTGATCGCCGCCTCGCGCGTGCGCCCGACCTTCGCCATCGCGCGGATCGCCGAGCACACCACGGTCCCCGTCCCGCTCGCTACCGGGCCGGCGCCGGTCAAACTTGTGCTGATCCCCTCGTTCAACGCCATCTCCGGGCCGCACGAGTACGCCCGGTTCGGCCGCCTGCTGGAGGGCGACCGTGACGTCGCCGTCATGGGTTCCCCCGGCCACGCCGAAACCGACCTGCTGCCAGACAGCCGGGAGACCTGCGTCCAGATGCTGGCGACGAGTATCCGGGACTGGGCGGACGGCGAGCCGTTCGCGGTCGTCGGCCGGTCCATGGGCGGCAATGTCGCCAATCTCGTCGTCGGGGCCTTGGAGGAACGTCAGGTGTTCCCCGAGGGACTGGTGCTCATCGACAGCTATCCGGTTCTCAACACAGCGGCGGAAGGCTTCGAGCCGAGGTTGTCGGCCGCGCTGGTGGACGCGATGCTCCACCGCGTCGACCGCTACGACATGAACTGGACCGATGCCGCTCTTACGTCGATGGGCGCGTACCTGCGGATCATGGCCGGCACGCAGCCGTTGCCTGTCGGCGCCCGCACCCTGCTGCTGCGGGCGACCAGCCCGCTGCCCGAGTTCACCCCAGGCCCGGACGGCGCGGCAGGCTGGCGCGCGTCGTGGCCGTACGCCGACGACGTGATCGACGTTCCCGGAGACCACCACACCGTGCTCGAAGAGCATTCCACCTCGACCGTCGACGCCATCCGTGGCTGGATCGACGGGTCGTCTTCCCCTGCAAGGAGTGACACCTCAAATGGACACGATGCGTGAAGCGCTGATCGGCGACGCCGGGCCGGAAGACATCCGGCGGCTGGACGTGCCCGCCGACTACCGGGCCGCGTTCCTGCGTATAGAGGACACGTCGATGTTCGACGGCGTGGCCGACCGGGACGTCCGCAAGTCATTGCACGTCGGCACCGTCCCGATGCCTGAGCTGGCACCCGACGAGGTGCTCGTGGCGGTGATGGCCAGTGCGGTCAACTACAACACGGTGTGGTCCGCGATGTTCTCGCCGATCCCGACGTTCCGTTTCCTCCGGCAGTTCGCCCGTGAGGGCGGTTGGGCCTCCCGGCACGATCTGCCGCAGCACGTCGTCGGCTCCGACGGCGCCGGCATCATCGTGCGGGTCGGGGCCGGGGTGCGGAGGTGGCAGGTCGGTGATCACGTCGCGATCCACCCCGTGCAGGTCGACGACCAGGAGCACGCGACGCACGACGACGCGATGATGGGTGCGGAGCAGCGAGCTTGGGGCTTCGAGACCAACTTCGGTGGTCTCGCCGACTACACCGTGGTCCGGGCGAGCCAACTGCTGCCGAAACCCGCCCACCTCACATGGGAAGAGGCGGCTGTGAACACGTTGTGTGCCTCCACGGCGTACCGCATGCTCGTCGGAAGCCACGGCGCTCGCCTCAAGCAGGGCGATGTGGTGCTGATCTGGGGCGCCGCAGGCGGTCTGGGCAGCTATGCGATCCAGATGGTCAAGAATGGTGGTGGCACGCCGATCGGCGTCGTCAGCTCGGAGCGCAAAGCTGAAGCCGCGCGCCGCCTCGGGTGCGACATCGTGATCGACCGCAACGAGATCGGCCTGACCGGTGACGTGTCCGACGATCCGCAGCAGGTGATCGAGGTGGGCAAACGGCTCGGCAGGCAGATTCGTGCCGAGGTCGGACGGGACCCGGACATCGTCTTCGAGCACACCGGCCGCGCGACGTTCGGTGTCTCGGTGTTCGTCGTGCGACGTGGCGGGATCGTCGTGACCTGCGGCTCCAGTTCGGGCTACCAGCACACGTACGACAACCGGTACCTCTGGATGAAGTTGAAGACCGTCATGGGTTCGCACGGGGCGAATCTGCAGGAGTCGCTGGAGTGCACCCGGCTGATCGCCGACGGCAGGATCATGCCGGTGATGTCGGCCGCCTATCCGCTGGCAGAGGTCGGTGAAGCGTGCCGCCTGGTGCAGACCAACCAGCAGATCGGCAAGGTCGCTGTGCTGTGCATGGCGCCCAGTGCCGGGCTTGGCGTCACGGATGCCGCACTGCGGGACCGGATCGGGAACGACCGCCTCATGCCCCTGATGGACATCTCTTGACGACCTCGGGCACAAGAGGGTCTGACCCGCTTGTGTTGGACATCCAAGAGACCCAGAGTCGTCGGGCGCAACTTCCTTGCTGAATCGCGATCCGCATGGGGTGACCTGTGCCGATCCGAAGGCGGATGGCGCAAAAAGGCAAACAATGTGCGCGACATGCTGTCTATTTTCGCTTCATGGATGACTCGTTGAAGGATCTCACCGGAACTCGCGGCGTGAACCCACTGCGGCAGATGTCTCTGGAGCAGCTGCGGCAACGCACGAGTATGAAGTGGACGACCTACCAGGATGACGTACTGCCACTGTGGGTGGCGGAGATGGACGTGCCGGTCGCCGAGCCCGTGGCACGAGCCATCCACAGTGCGGTGGAGCGCGGAGATACCGGATATCCGGCCGGAACCGCCTATGCCGAGGCATTCGCGGACTTCGCCGCGCGACGTTGGGACTGGGATGACCTGGCTGTTGAGCGGACGGCGATCGTCCCTGACGTGATGCTGGGCATCGTCGAGATGCTCAAGCTGGTCTCCGGCCACGGGGACCCCGTCGTGGTCAACTGCCCTGTGTATCCGCCCTTCTATCAGTTCATCCGCAACGACGGCCGGCCGGTTGTCGAGGCGCCGCTGACCGAGAAAGGGCGGATCGACCTGGTCACCCTGGAGGTCGCATTCCGGAAAGCCGCTGATCGCGGCGGGCGGCCGGTGTATCTGCTGTGCAGTCCGCACAATCCGACCGGCACCGTGCACACCGCCACTGAACTGACCGATGTTGCCGAGCTCGCGCGCAGGTACGCCGTGCGCGTCGTGGCGGATGAGATCCACGCTCCCATCGTGGCTGCCGGAACCTCCTTCGTTCCTTACCTGAGCGTGCCGGGCGCGGAGAACAGCCTGTCGGTGATGTCCGCCTCCAAGGCCTGGAATCTGGCCGGTCTCAAAGCCGCCCTCGCCATCGCCGGCCCCGAGGCCGCCGACGATCTGGCCCGCCTCCCCGAGGAAGTCGGTCACGGCCCCAGCCACCTCGGCGTCATCGCCCACACCACGGCCCTGCGGGAGGGCGGTGCATGGCTCGACAGCCTGCTGGCCGGACTGGACGAAAACTGCCATCTACTTGGCGATCTACTGGCCGCCCACCTGCCCGCCGTGCGCTGGCGCCCAGGCCAGGCCACCTACCTGGCCTGGCTGGACTGCCGGGAACTGGCCCTTCGCAACGACCCGGCGGCCGTCTTCCTGGAACGAGGCCGGATCGCCCTCAACTCCGGGATGGCCTTCGGGCCGGGAGGAGCGGGGTTTGTCCGAATGAACCTGGCCACCTCCCCGGAAATCCTCGCCGAAGGGGTCCGCAGGATGGCCTCCGTACTGTGAGTTCGTCGACTCGAGCGGCACGCAGCTGACCCGCCGTCCGATGCCGCTTTGGGGCGGATACGGGCGGCGGGTCGGGTGCCGCGGCTGTCCTTTACCGTGCGGGCGTCCGGGCTGTCGCGTGCTCAGGCAAGCGTGGTGACGACGTCGACCGGGTTCACGAGGGTGTCGCGGATGGGCGAACGGCTCTCGACGAGGGAGATCAGCTCTTCGAGCTGCTCGCGGGTGGCCTCAGGGGCCTCGGCGTGGACGCGAACGCGCAGCTGCTGCACGCCCGGACGGATTGCGGTGTCGATACCGAGGAACCCGCGCAGGTCGATGTCGCCTTCGAGCTCCAGCCGGAAGCTCTTGAGCTCGATGCCGCGCGAGGCGGCGTTGGCGGTGAGTGTGACGGTGTAGCAGCCTGCCAGCGCCTGCAGAACGTACTCCGCGGGCGAGACCGCGGTGTCCGTGCCCAGCAGTGCGGTCGGCTCATCGCTGGCCATCGTGTACTTCGCTACACGTCGCTCGTCGCGCTCACCGCCCTGCGTCAGGGCACCGGTCTGCGCCTTGATCCGGAAACCGCCCTGCCACGTACCGTCGACAGCGAAGGTGACCTGGCCCAGCTTGGGAGTGGTCCGAACGGCGTCGATGGTCTCCTGCAGAGCCTTTACGTCGATCTCGTTGACTACGGACATCAGTACTGGTTCCTCCGATTGGCGGGGGCGGTCAGGGGTGAGCGATGGCTGCGGCTATCGGGCCGCCACTCAAGGCTGAGAAATGTGTCGCGGCGCGGCGCACACTTCGTCCCTGAAGAAGCAGTCGACCGCGCTAACTCTCTAGGACGAGGCTAGGCGGGATCGACCGCTATATTTTTGCCACCTTTGCCAGTAGCCAGGCGGATTGGGGAAAGAGTTGCCCATGGACCGGGTGGATCGCGAAATTCTTGCGGAGCTACAGAAGGACGGCCGCCAGACGATCACGGAACTGTCGGAGAAGGTCCGGCTGAGCATCTCGCGTTGTCAGCGGCGGCTGCGCGAGCTCGAGCGCGCAGGCGTGATTCGCGGATACAAGGCAGTGCTGGATCCGGAGGCCATCGGACTCGGTTTCGAAGCGCTGGTCTTCGTGACGCTGCAGCGGGAGGATCAGTCGACGCTGGCGGCCTTCGACGAGGCCGTCGCCGCGATTCCCAACGTTCTGCAGGCACAACGCCTCTTCGGCGATCCCGATTGCCTCCTGCACGTCGTGGCCGTCGACCTCGCCGACTACCGGAAGCTCTACGAAGGGCAACTGACCAGGCTGCCAGGTGTGCAGAAACTGACCTCCACCATCGTTATGAAACAGATCGTCCAGGCGCGCCCACTCCCCACCTGAGACGACACCCGCCACGCGCTGCACATCGTCACCAGCGCAAACGAATGCCTCCGCTCAGCGGAAGACGGCGAACTCGACCCAATGGAGAATGAGCCGGGCGGTCCGGGTCCATACCCCGACCGCCCGGCTCACATGCGGGCCGATATCCGGCTTATCAACCCCAGAACGACAGCGCCTGCCTGCCCAGCGACTGCTGGCCGGCCGCGTTGGCGTGGCAGCCGTCGGCGACCTCGTTGCTCTTCAGGCGGAACGCGCCGGCGTAGGTCACCTTCTGGGTCGAATCAGAGGCCGCTTGCCTGGCGAGGTTGTCGGTCAGGCTCGGGCCGTTCGCGCCGGCGAGGGAGCACGTCTGGCCCGCGTCGTAGAGCGGCTGTCCGCTGATGAAGATCGCCGCACCGGCCGCCGCGTGCAGGCGCGCGTTGGCGATGAGTTTCTTCACCTCGTCGTAGGTGGCCCCGTTCCGGGCGAAAATGCAGATTTGCACCCACACCGCCGACGGCTTGCCGAACCTGTTCGCCTGCTGGTCGAATTTCTGCCAGGTGCTGGAGTTGGGATTGGTCCAGGACTGAACGACCAGTCCGCCTGTCCCGTACGGGCCCCACATGCGGGTGCCGCCGACGGCGACGTACCCCTGAGCGACGTTCTCCGCCATCGAACAGCCGATGAAGCCCATCGAGTTCGATTGAACGGCTGCCGTGGCGCCTGGCGCGTTCGCCGGTAACAGGAGTGCGCTGATAGCAAGCAGAAGGCTCACGAAAAGGGTGCGTCGGATTTTTGCATGGCGCATTTCTACCTCCAATGCCGTAAAGCTCTTATCCAGGCTTGGCGTCCGCTGGAACATTACGGACAGGCGTTGTCAGGGGCCGTCAGGTCGCTGTCCCACTCCTGCCGGCTCTCCCGGGCGGACACCCAGGGCGGTGTCGAGGAAGGCCTCGATGGTCTCGAGGGTGGGGCGGTTCCTTTGTGGTGCGATGCCGCGGCAACCGGTCGTGGACCGCACATCGGCCTGCGGCGTGTCCGGTGACACGATGTCCTTGGAGTGGCCGACGCCGGGTACGGAGTAGAACGTCGTGGGAACGCATGCCCGCTTCAGCGCCGCGTACAGTAATTCGCTCTGGTGGTGCGGGACGAGCATGTCCCGCTGTCCGTGGGCGATCAGGACGGGTGGATCGTCCGGGGCGATGTACCGGATGGGGTTGGCCGCCTGGGTTCGCTGGGGACAGTGCTGGACGGCGCAGCCCACGAGTCGTGATTCCGGTGAGGCGATGTCGTTGTGGCAGTCGGTCGTGCCCGCGATCGTGTTGAACGCTTCGCAGGCGCCGGGCAGCATGTGAGCGTCCATCTGGAGGAGGTCCGTGGGCCCGTACAGGTCAACCACTGCCTGGACGGTGCTGGAGGCGCCAGTCAGGCCGACATTGCCCTCCAGCCCCGGCATACCGCCGGTGACACCGGCCATGGTCGCCGTCCAGCCACCGGACGAGTCGCCCAGCACAGCCAAGCGCGTGCGGTCGATCCCGTAGGTCCGGGCGTGGACGCGTAGCCACCGAATCGCCGCTTTCACGTCATGGACCTGCGCCGGGAACTGGGCCTGAGAGCTGGATCGTGTCGACACGCCGGCCACGACATACCCCGCCGCGGTGAAGTGTGGCGCCAGTTGAGCGGCATACGCCTTGCCGTCGTCTCCGAGCCATGCGCTGCCACCCATCACGATCAGCAGCGGCCGCGGCTTCCCGTGCCGGCCGTCCGGGACGTACAGGTCGAGGAGGTGTCCTCGGCTGCCCTCCGGCTCCGCTCGGGCGTAGGAGATGTCGGTGTGTACGACAACGCTGTTCTCAGCCGATGCGGGAGCCGCCTGCACGGCGGTGAGCATCGTGATGACGATGAGGAGAACGCCTCGAATCCTGGACAACTTTCCTCCTCGATGGACCGCGGTGGAATCAGGCGTCACCCTGCGGCCGAGGCCGATGCCCGCGCAAGAGTTGTTTTCCGCTGGGCGGAAATCATCCTCGGCAGAGATGTACACGCCAGAAGATCCGCGCGGGTTCACCTCCTTTGCTAGCCACCGGATCTCGGCGACCGCGGCGGCTCGATGGCGCAGCCGGCGAATGATCGTTTATCCTCGGAGAAACGTTCAAACGAACACCAAGCTGAACAGGTTGTGTGATGCGAGAGCTGGGTGGCGATCGCCGCCAGAGAATCCTGGCGGTCGTCGAGGCGCGCGGAGAAGCTCGGGTCACCGACCTCGCCGGTGAACTCGAGGTCTCCGTGGTCACGGTGCGGCGCGATGTCGAGGAACTCGCCCGGGAGGGCAAGCTCCGGCGCGGGCACGGCGTCGCGCGTTCGCTCGTTCCGGCTGCCCCGGCGCGACCAGTGCGGCACGCCGAAGGCGGCGCCGTCGCACTGGTCGTCCCGGAGCGGCACGCCTACCTCTACGAGGTCATGCACGGCGCGCGGTCCGCGCTCGAAGAGGCCGGGATGCGGGTGGTACTGCACATCGCGCCCAAGGCCGAAGGTGGTTCCGAACGCTCGATCCTCGAACGCGCGCTGTCGGAAGACGTGCGGGGGCTGCTGATCGCGCCACGCTGGCGCACCGTCGAATCGGAAGAAGCGGACTATGGCTGGATCGCGGCGGTGCGGGTGCCCACGGTGGTGATGGAGCGGCGGCCGCGGACCGGCAGCGTCCTGCACGCGACGGACTCGGTCCGCACCGATCACTGGTACGGCGTCCACCTGGCGGTCGATCACCTCATCTCCTTGGGGCACAAGCGGATCGTGCTCGCCGCGCGAGACGACAGCCCGACCGCGCGCGCGTTGCGGGCGGCCTTCGCCGAGATCGCCGCGAACCGGGCGGAAATCGAGGACCACGCGGTGATCCTCAGTGCCACGGATGCCGGCTCCGACCGGAAGCCGGCCCCGGGTGACCAGGCCGTGCTGGCCGGGCTCGTGGGCGAGCGCGGCTTCACCGGAGCCGTTCTGCACGGCGACGTGGACGCGTTGATGCTGGTCGAACGCCTTGCCGAGGCTGGGCTCCAGGTTCCGCGGGACTGCTCGGTGGTGGCCTACGACGACGTCGTCGCCGCACTCGGCAGCACTCCGCTGACCGCCGTCGCACCGCCGAAAGCCGAGGTCGGCCGAGTGGCGGCGGAACTGTTGATACGTCGCCTGGGCGGTTCCGGCCAGAAGAGCCACCGTCCGCAGCGCATCGAGTTGATGCCCGAACTGAAGGTGCGAGGCTCGACGCGGCCTCTGTGACCGTTTGACCGCTTTGGGCGAAGCTATTGACCGTAAAACGCTCAGGCGATCAGAATGCGGTACCCGAACCGCAGGAGGCATCGATGCCTGGTCGACCGAGTCGCCGGTCCGTGCTCGCCGCGAGCCTGGCGCTCCCGTTGGGCGCGGCACTCGGCGGCTGCGCTTCGTCCGCGACGCCGGCGCAGAACACCGGCCGCGCCACCAGGATCGTCTTCTGGTCCGCGCTGCGCGGTAGCCAGCAGGTCGTCGACGCGTTCAACAAGTCGCAGAACCGGATCCAGGTCGTCTTCCAGCAGATCCCGTCGGCTGACTTCGGCGGTTACGCGAAACTGAGCAACGCGGCCCGCGCCGGGAACTCACCCGACATCGCCACGATCGAATATCCGCAGGTGCCCGGCTTCGCGATCGACGGCGTCGCCAGGGATATCACCGATCTCGTCAGCGACGGGCTGCGGGCGAAACTGCTGCCGCAGTCCTTGGGGCTGACCACGTTCGCGGGCCGCGTGTTCACCGTTCCGCTCGACATCGAACCGATGGTGCTGCACTACCGCAAGGATTTGTTCGACCAGTTCGGGTTTCCGGTTCCGCGTACCTGGGACGACTACGCCGCGCTGGCCCGCGCGGTCCGCGACAAGCTGCCCGCGAGCCGGCTCGGCGTGTTCCCCACGGACGGTGCGACGCAGTTCGCCGCGTGGGCATGGCAGGCGGGTGCCCAGTGGTTCGACACCCGGGACGGGGCGTGGAACGTCTCGATCGCCGACGCCCCGACCCGCCGGGTCGCCGAGTACTGGCAGCAGTTGTTCGACGACGGCCTCGTGTTCGCGAACGCCGCTTCGGGTAGGCAGTACGACGCACAGCTCAACCAGAGCCTGGTGCTCACCAAGCTCAGCGGCGCCTGGGACGCCGGCGCGCAGATGAAGTCGCGGCCGGGCCAGAAAGGACGGTGGGCGATCGCGCCGATGCCCCAGTGGGAACCGGCGAAGCCCGCCGTCGGCACCCACGGCGGATCGACCTTCGCCGTCACCAAGGACAGCCGGAATCCCGAAGCCGCCATGGAGTTCATCGAATGGCAGGTCTCGCATCCCGACGCGTTGCGTGCCCGGCTTTCCAGCGGTGCCAGCAGCCAGTACCCGGTCGCTCCCGAACTCGTCGATGTCGGCCGGAAAGCCTTCGACAGCGCGTACTACGGCGGCCAGGACATCTACACCCTCTTCACCGAGGAAACCGGAAAGGTCCGCGATGGCTGGACGTGGGGGCCGCGGATGACCGCGACCAACCGGGTCATGCAGGACGGTTTCGCCCAGGCGAGCGGCGGCGGCGGGACAATCCTCGACGCCGTCAATGAGGCGCATACCGGCACCATGCCGGATCTCGAGGCACTCGGCCTCGCCACCACCGAACACAGTTCCTGAACCGCCGAAAGAGAAAGGTGGTGACCCATCGATGACCGCGACCCTGTCCCCGCCGGCGAAGCGAAGCCCCGCACCGAGTGGCCCGCGCGTAAAACCACGACGACGTGAGCATTTCGCCTGCGGTGTGCTGATGACACCGTTCTTCGTCCTGCTGGTGACGATCTTCCTGATCCCGGTCGGCACCGCCGTCTGGCTCAGCTTCTTCGGCGACAACCAGCCCGGCCTCGGGTTCGGCCCGGAAGAGACCGCGTTCGCCGGACTCCGCAGCTACGCTGCCGTCCTTTCCGATCCAACCTTCCTGAGCGGGCTCGGCGTTGTCGTCCTGTACTGCCTGATCTACATTCCGCTGCTGGTGATCGGCTCACTCGTGCTGGCGCTGCTGCTGGATTCCGGCGCGGCCCGGTTGCGCGCGTCCTCGCAGCTGGTGCTGTTCATGCCGCACGCCATTCCCGGCATCATCGCCGCGCTGATCTGGGTGTACCTCTACACCCCCGGCCTCAGCCCGGTCGTGGACCTGTTGAGCAAGGCCGACATCGAGGTGAACTTCCTCGGTGTGCACGGTGTTCTGCCGTCGATCGTGAACATCGCACTGTGGAGCAACCTCGGGTACAACATGGTGGTCTTCTACGCCGCGTTGCAGGCTGTTCCGCGTGATGTGATCGAGGCCGCCGTGGTCGACGGCGCGGGCCCGGTCCGGACGGCGATGCGCATCAAGACGCCGCTGATCCGGGCGTCCATCGTCATGGTCATGCTGTTCTCCCTGATCTGGGCGTTGCAGCTGTTCACCGAGCCGATGCTGCTCAGCCAGTCCACCCCGATGGTCGGCGCCCGGTTCTCGCCCAGCATGTACATCTACGACGCCGCCTTCACCCGCAACAACTACGGGCTGGCCGCGGCGGCGTCGGTGATCCTCCTGGCCTTCACGATCGCGCTGTCCTACGGCGTGACGCGCTGGACGAACCGCGACCGGGGAGAGACCGTCTGATGAGCGCGCCCGCACTGCGTCCCCGCCTGCTGGGGCGGACAGTCGTCAACCTCGTCGTCGGCGTCTCCGTGCTCTACGCCCTGCTGCCCATGTTGTGGCTGGTGCTCGCCGCGTCGAAGGACCGCGACGCCCTCTTCGGCAGCGATCTCTTTTCCCTGCAGGGATTTTCGTTCATGCAGAACCTGGGTGAGCTGTTCGCGGAGGACGACGGGATCTACGGCCGCTGGTATCTCAACAGCCTGCTCTACGCCGTCGTCGGCGCGGCGATCAGCGCGCTGGTGAGCATCGCCTGCGGATACGCCTTCGACAAGTACCGGTTCCGCCACAAGGAAAAGCTCTTCGGGCTGGTGCTGGCCGCGGTCATGGTGCCGCAGACCGTGCTCGCCCTCCCGCTGTACCTGATGGCGTCGGAGGCCGGTCTGGTCAACACCTTCTGGGCGGTGTTCATTCCGGTGCTGTTCAACCCGTTCGGCGTTTACCTCGGCCGGATCTTCAGCCAGGGCTACGTTCCCGGCGAGGTGCTGGAGGCGGCGCGGATCGACGGCGCCGGCGAACTGACCATGTACCGGAAGGTCGCCCTGCGCATGCTGGCGCCGGGTGTGGTCACGGTCTTCCTCTTCCAGCTGACCGCGATCTGGAACAACTTCTTCCTGCCGATGGTGATGCTCTCCGATCAGAAACTGTATCCGGTCAGCCTCGGGCTCTACACGTGGAACAGCTCGGCATCGGTCTCGCCGGAGTACTATCCGGTGGTGATCATGGGTTCCTTGCTCGCCGTCATTCCGCTGGTACTGGCTTTCGCGCTGCTCCAACGATTCTGGCGATCCGGGCTCACCGCCGGGGCGGTCAAGTGAGCTTGTTCCCGCGTACCGCGCTGGCCATGAGCACGGCGGCCGCGGCCGCCGTGCTCACTCCCGAGCCGTTGGCGGAACTGGGCCGGGTCTGCGATCTCGTCGCGGATCCCGTGCTCGACGACTTCACCACTCCCGAGGCTCTCGAAATCCTGGCTGAGGTCGAGATTCTGGTCACCGGCTGGGGCTGCCCGCCGCTCGACTCCGCCGCACTGGCCGCCGCGCCCCGGCTCCGTGCCGTTGTGCACACCGCCGGGTCGGTGCACGGACATGTCACCGGTGAATGCTGGGATCGGGGAATCGAGGTTTCGTCCGCGGCCTCGGCCAACGCGCTCCCGGTGGCCGAGTACACCGTGGCGATGATTCTGCTGACCGGCAAGCGCGTGTTCGAAAGCGCCCGCGACTACCGCGCGACCCGTGACCGGAAGGACTGGCTCTCGACTCCGCCGGACGTCGGCAATTTCGGCCGCACCGTGGGAATCCTGTCGGCCTCGCTGATCGGGCGGCGGGTGATCGAGCTGCTGAGGCCGTTCGACTTCCGAATTCTGCTGCATGATCCGTATGTGACCGAACGGGAAGCGGAGGAGCTGGGCGCCGAGGCGGTCGGCCTCGACGAGTTGTTCGCCCGTGGCGACGTGGTCAGTGTGCACACCCCGCTCTTGCCTGCCACGCGCGGTCTGGTGAGCCGCGAGCTGCTCGCCTCGATGCGTCCGGACGCCGTTCTCGTCAACACCGCGCGCGGAGCCATCGTCGACCAGGACGCCCTCGCGGAAATCACCGCCACCGGCCGGATCAGAGCGGTGCTCGACGTCACCGATCCCGAGGTGCTGCCGCCGGAGCATCCATTGTGGACCTGTGAGCACGTGCTGATCACGCCGCATCTGGCCGGATCACAGGGCAACGAGTGGCGACGGCTCGCCGATCTCGCCGTCGCCGAGGTCACCCGCTGGGTTTCGGGCGCGGGTTTCGCCCATCCGGTCCGGCGGGACACACTGGGAAGGACCGCATGAACGTGCTCGGGATGCCTGACGAAGACCGGCGGCTGAGCCCGTACACGGGTACACCAGGCAGCACTGGGAGGCGGCCGCCGACGGTCTTCTCGATGACGCCTGGCGGTGGGCGAGTCCCCGCGGTGCCTTCCTCGACCTGCCGGGCAGGCCGTCGGGCAGCGGCGTGCGCTCGGACGGGCTCGAGGCCTACGCGCGCACGTTCCTCGCCGCCGCCTTCCGGGTGGCCGGCGCCAAGGGTGACGATCCGCACGGCCGGCTCGACCGGTACGCCGAGGGAATCACCGCGGGGACCCGGAATCCCGGTCGTGACGACGCCGAATCGTGGCCGCTGATCCTGGATCACGACGTCCAGGGCCAGCCGATGGTGGAATCCGCGTCAGTGGCGCTGGGCCTGCGGCTGACCCGGGAATGGCTGTGGGACCGGCTCGACCCGGCCACCCAGGACCGGGTCGAACACTGGCTGCGCGGCGCGTTGCGGCAGGTGCCGGCGCCGAACAACTGGTACCTCTTCCCGTACAGCGTGGCGGGTTTCCTGGAGTCGGCGGGCCGTGGGGACGCGGAGACCGCTCGCGCCCGGGAACGGGCACTGGAGCTGCTGGAGACGTGGTACCGCGGTGAAGGCTGGTACGCCGACGGCGATGGCCGTGCGTTCGACCAGTACAACGGCTGGGCGATGCATCTGTATCCGGTGCTCGACGCCCACCTCGCCGGGAAGACCACGGAGTACGGTTCCCGCCTGCACGAGCACCTCGAAAGCTTCGGCTACCTTTTCGGCGGCGACGGCGCTCCTGTCTACTTCGGACGGTCGATGACGTACCGGTTCGCCGCCGCCTCGGCGATCGGGCTGGGGGCCGTCACCGGCCGCACACCGTGGGCGCCCGGAGTGTCCAGGCGGTTGATCAGCGGGTCGCTGCGGTACTTCCTCGACCGCGGCGCGGTCGAGGACGGGCTGCTGAGCCTCGGCTGGCTCGGCCCGCACGCGGCGTCCTTGCAGCACTATTCCGGGCCTGGTTCGCCTTACTGGGCCTCGAAGGCGTTCGTCTGCCTGCTGGCCCCGCCCGACGCTCCTCTGTGGACGGAGGTGGAGGAGGCCGCACCGGCTGAAGGGCCGGACACGGTGCTTGCCCTGCCGTCCGCTGGACTGCTGGTGCAGACGACGCGTGCCGACGGGATCGTCCGACTGCACAACCACGGCAGTGACCACGTCCGCCCGTACGAGCCGGACGCGGCCGTGGGCGAGGACCCCCTGTATGCCAGGCAGGCCTACTCGACCCGGAGTGGCCCGACGGCGCTCGGCAACGTGCGGGACAACCACTTCGCCGTGGTCGTCAAGGGAGTGCGGAGTGCGCGGCGCCGCATCCACCCGCTCGGCGCCGGGCAGGGTGACGGCTGGGGCTGGGCGGCGTCGGAGCACAAACCGGTGTTCGGGTCCGGGCCGCCGATGGTTCCGGGGCTGCGGGTCGAGAGTGTGACGATCGCCCGGGGCCGGTACGAACTGCGGGTCCACCGTGTGGCCGGAGCGCCGGAGGGGGCGCGCGTCGAGCTGACCGGCTGGGCTACCGGCCCCGAGGCGGCACCGGAATCCGCGTTGCGCGCACTGCACGGCTGGACCGGGCAGGACGAACTCCGCGCGCCCCAGGGCACCGCGTTCACCCGCTGGGCCGTGGTCCCGCGGCTTACCGCCGAGGCGAACGGCACCGCGATCTACGCCGCACTGGCCACCCTCACGGCCGACCCGGAGCCGCTGGGGGACGCCGTTCGGGAGGTCACCGCCGGGTCGGCGGCAATCGAGGTCCGCTGGGCCGACGCTTCGGTCACCCAGGTCGCTTTCGACCCTCTCACCGTCACCCATGCCTGACACCGACGACCGGATGAGCCGGCGGTTCGCCGTGAGCACCCTGGGCATGCCCGGCGTCTCGGTCGCCGAAGCGGTCAAGACGGCGGCCGAACACGGCTGCCATGGCTTGGAGCTCCGGGCACACGAGGACGAAGCGGTCCACATAGGACTTACCGAACGCGAGTCCGCGCTGGTGCGAAGCCGGATCACCGACGCGGGGCTGGAGGTGGCCTGCCTCGCCGGATACGCGAAGGTGTGCGCCCCGGGCCCGGACGAACCGGTGATCACCGAGTTGCGCGCGCTGATCGTGCTGGCGCACCGGATCGGCGCCCCCTCGATCCGGGTTTTCCCCGGTGGTGACGGCCGGGCGCATGACCGCATCGCGGCGGTACTCGACGACCTCCGGACGGCCGGGCTCCGCCTGCTACTGGAGACCCACGATTCCCACCCCACCGGCGAGGCGGCACTGGCTGTCGTCGAACCGTTCGGCGAACCGGCCCTGGTGGCCGTGCTCTGGGACGCGCTGCACCCGTGGCGTTCCGGCGAAGCTCCGGCCACGACCCGTGCCGTCCTCGGCGACTACTTCGGCTACTTCCAGGTCAAGGACGCCATCTCGGCCGGAGACACCACGCCCGTGCCGCCAGGAGAAGGGGCCGTCCCGCTCGGCGAATGCGCCGAGCTGCTGCGGAACTGGTCGGGCTGGATCTCCCTGGAATGGGAGAAGGCGTGGTACCCCGATATCGCCGGAGTCGCCACGCCGTTGCGTGCGGCCGCCGCCTGGTTCGAAGACCTCGGTACGAACGTGGCGCCTGAGGCGCTATGAGTGCGGCATTCATTGCGAAATTCCTGGATCCACCGATGTGGTTTGTCGGTGGATCCAGGTGGCGTTTGTTGATCTTGTGATGGTGGGTGGGTGTGCGGGAGTGACCGGTCTCGCATCCGGTGTGTCCACTGTGGTCCGGTCGTCGGGGCGGGGGTCAGAGTGTTCGGGTGCTGGTGGCGGTGAACAGGCCCTGGTAGCTGTCTTGCCAGGGCCAGTTGCGGGGTAGTCGAAGGGTGAGGCGGCGGGCGCTGCGGGTGATGCGGGCGGGGATGTTGATCAGTTGGCGGCGCAGTGTGCCGGTGCGGGCTGTGGCGTGAGCGGCGCTGGCCAGGGTTCCGGTGGCGCGCATCAGGTTGTGGGTCAGCACCGCCAGGGTCAGCCAGGCTTGGTTGGCGGGGAACTTGCCGGAGGGGAAGTGAGCCAGGGCGGCGTCGTTGAGGTCGGCCAGGACTTGTTCGATGATCGCGTGCCCGCGGTGGTATTCCTCGGCGGTGCGCAGGTCGAAATGAACCGCCCCGGGTTCGGTAGAGACTCGTTGTTGGGGTCAGGCGACCAGGCTGATCAGGTCGCCTGACTTGTACAGGGTCTCGAACTCGACGG
>NZ_JBHWEB010000125.1:0-26262 GCF_042734395.1 Amycolatopsis sp. NPDC059657
GTTCTGACCGTCGGCAACACTCACGACCCCTCCGCAGGAGATCCGCGCAGGGCTGGGGGAGACTGGGGTGTGCCCGCACTGCCTCTCGATCTGACCACCACCGTGGAAGCCGACCTTCCGGCCAGCGCGCTCGAAGGGGTCGGCGAGCGCCCGTTCGGGGTATACGTGCATGTGCCGTTCTGCGCCACACGCTGCGGGTACTGCGACTTCAACACCTACACCGCCGGTGAGCTCGGCTCGGCGGCGTCGCCCGAATCCTGGCTTGACGGGCTCAAGCGTGAACTCGAACTCGCGGCGCGAGTACTCAAGAAGGCGCCGGCCGTCGACACCGTGTTCGTCGGGGGCGGGACGCCGTCGTTGCTCGGGGCCGATGGGCTCGCGAATGTGCTCGACGCGGTGCGCGGGGCGTTCGGGCTCGCGAAGGACGCCGAGGTGACCACCGAGTCCAATCCGGAGTCGACCTCGCCCGCGTTCTTCGAGGGTATCCGCGAGGCCGGGTTCAACCGGATATCGCTGGGTATGCAGTCCGCGGCGCAGCATGTGCTCAAGATCCTCGACCGCACCCACACACCCGGCCGTCCGGTCGCGGCCGCGAAGGAAGCGCGCGCGGCGGGCTTCGGGCATGTCAATCTCGATGTCATCTATGGGACGCCGGGTGAGCGGGTCGAGGATCTGCAAGCGTCGCTCGACGCGGTGCTCGCGGCCGGGGTGGACCACGTCTCCGCGTACGCGCTGATCGTCGAGGAGGGGACCGCGCTGGCCAGGAAGGTCAAGCGCGGAGAACTGCCCGCGCCGGACGACGATGTGCTGGCCGCCGACTACGAGTTGATCGACGAGATGCTCGCGAAGGCGGGTTTGCGCTGGTACGAGGTGTCCAACTGGGCGTCTTCCGAGGCCGCGCGGTGCAGGCACAACCTCGGGTACTGGCGGGGTGGTGACTGGTGGGGCGCCGGGCCTGGCGCGCACAGCCACGTCGGCGGGGTGCGGTGGTGGAACGTCAAGCATCCGGCGCGGTACGCGTCGCTGCTCGCCGAGGGATCGTCACCCGCAGGCGGGCGCGAGGTGCTCACGGACGCCGACCGGCATCTGGAGCGGATCATGCTCGAACTCCGGCTGGCGGAAGGGCTTTCGCTCGACGCGCTCGACGCGGACGGGCTCGCCGAGGCACGCGAAGCGGCCGCTGAGGGACTGCTCGATGTGTCCGCTTTGGACAGTGGACGCGCCGTGCTGACCGACCGAGGGCGGCTACTCGCCGACGGTGTCGTGCGCCGCCTTGCCGCCTGAGATTCCCGCCAGGAACATGTCGAGCGCGTATTCGAAGCGCTCCTGGGCGGTCTCGCCGCTGAACAAGCCGTTCATCTGCAGCAGGTTCGGGAACTCGTTGGCGGGCAACGAGTTCAGGTACTCACTTCGCTGCGCGAGCTCCTGCTGGTCGACGTCGCCGGACATCCAGACGCTGCCCTCATAGGCGAAAGCCTTGGTGTACGTGGAAAGCGCGTCGCCCGCGAACACCGCCTGACGCAGCGGGAGGCCGCCTGCCCGCAGCAGCGCGATCATCGCCTCGCCGTGGCGCAGCGCGTTCGGGCCGATGGGCACCATGGTGTTCCAGGCGACCTTCGCGATGCCGGGGTGGCTCAGCATGGCCGCCAGCTGGGCTCGCAGCAGCTCTTTGACCTGCTCGGCCCATCGGCTCGGATCGGGTGCCGGGATCGGGGCGTCGCCGAGTATCCGGTCGAACATCAGCTCGTCGAGTTCGTCCTTATTGGACACATGCGCGTACAGCGAGGCGGGCCCCGTCTCGAGCGCCTGCGCGACGCGACGCATGCTGACCGCGTCGATGCCCTCCGCCGCCAGTATCTCCAGCGCGGTTTTGACGATCAGATCGCGCGAAAGCTGGGGTTTCGACGCGCGACGCGGCGGTTCCCGGTGCCACGGCGAGTTCGGTACAGCCACTCGGCCACCTCCTGGCGGTCACTCTAGCGAACATCGGCATTGACACGAACACTGTTCGTCGGTAGAACGGTGTTCGTCGAACGAACACCGTTCGTCACGTCGAAGCCGAAGAGGAGATCTCATGTCCGAGGAAAACGCCGTGCTCGAGGTGCTGGCCGCGCTCGCCACCGCGTGGAATGAGGGGGACGCGGCCGCGTACGGCCGGTTGTTCACCGAAGACGCCGACTACGTGACATTCTTCGGGATGAATATGCCCGGTCGCGAGGCGATCGAGGCCGGCCATCGCGCGCTGTTCGAGGGGCCGCTCAAGGGCTCGAAGCTCGGCGGCGGGACCGATGAGGTCAAGGTCCGCTTCGTGCGGCCGGATGTCGCCATTGTCGTGGCGGGCGGCGGGTCTTTGCTCGAAAGTGGTGACTTTCGCGCGTCGACGGTCACCTATGTGCTGGTGCGGGACAACGGTGAGTGGCGGGTCGCGTCGTTCCAGAACACCCGCGTCAGTGATCCGGCTGCCGCGCGATGAAGCCGATGGTCGAGGTGAGTGGCGTGGTCCACGCGCCGCCGGACGAGGTGGCGCGGCGGGTTTACGCCCGCTTCGCCGGGGAAACCGGTCCCCATCACCCTCGGGTGGAAGTGGACCGCGAGCGGCGCAAGGTCGTCGTTCAAGGCGGCTGGTGGTATCGCGGGGAGTACACTGTGGACGATCACCCAGCGGGTACATTGGTTACACACAGGGTGTTCAACGTGACCAGGCGGGGCCGGTGGGGCGCGCCTCTCGCAAATCGCCTTTTTATCGGGTTCCGTGCGAAAGTTGTGGTGGGGTTCACTGCGTGGCTCGATGACTTAGGCTAGCCTTAGCTCAAGAGCATCGAGGGAAAGGAGTGAGCGATGGTTGTCACCCAACGCGCGACGCGTCCGTGTCTGCGACTGGCCGTGCTGCGTACCGAACGGCTCACCCCCCACATGATCCGGGTCGTCGCTGGCGGACCCGAGATCGCCGACTTCCGGCCGAACGACCGCACCGACGCCTACGTGAAGGTGTTGCTGCCCGTGCCGGGCGTGACCTATCCCGAGCCGTTCGACACGCAGGTCATCAAGGCGACCATGCCGCGTGAGCACTGGCCGCGGATGCGGTCGTACACCGTCCGGAGCTTCGACGAGGTCAAGGGCGAGCTGACCCTTGACTTCGTCGTGCACGGCGACGAGGGACTCGCGGGCCCGTGGGCGATGCGTGCGCGGCCCGGCGACGAGCTGCTGATCTCCGGCCCCGGCGGCGCCTACGCGCCCGGCGACGAGGCGGACTGGCACCTGCTGGCGGGCGACGAGAGCGCGTTGCCCGCGATCAGCGCGACGCTGGAAGCGATGTCCCCCGCCGCGGTCGTGCGGGCGTTCATCCTGGTCCAGGACGACACCGAAGAGCTGCCGCTGAGCACGCGGGCCATCGACTCGCGGATCGTCTGGCTGCACCGGTCCTCCGGCGACGACCTGGAAAAGGCCGTGCGCGACCTGGAGTTCCCGGAAGGCCTCGTGCAGGCCTTCGTGCACGGCGAGGCCGGGTTCGTCCGCGAGCTGCGGAAGTACCTGCTCGGCGAGCGGGGCATGCGCAAGGACCTGCTGTCGATTTCCGGCTACTGGCGTCGCGGTGCGACCGACGAGGAGTGGCGGATCCAGAAAGCGGCCGAAAAGAACGCGTAGTGTCGGCCTCGTGACCGAACTCAAGGTTGATTCCGACCCCGCCGACCTAGGTTTCGACGCTGACCGACTCGGGCGCATCGACACGCATTTCGCCCGATATGTTGACAATGGACTGCTTCCCGGCTGGCTGGCCGTCATCAGCAGGCAAGGCAAAATCGCGTATGTGGGCACCTCCGGCCTGCGCGATGTCGAGGCCGGGCTGCCGGTCGAACTCGACACCCGGTGGCGCATCTTCTCGATGACCAAGCCGATCACCTCGGTCGCCGCGATGATGCTCTACGAACAGGGCCTGTTCCAGCTGACGGACCCGATTTCCCAGTGGCTGCCCGAATTCGCCGAGCCGCGCGTGTTCACCAAGGGGTCGTCGCTGCGCCCGGTGACCGAGCCTGCGACCGAGCCGATCCGGGTCTGGCATCTGCTCACGCACACCGCGGGGCTCACCTACGGCTTCCACCACGCGGGACCGGTCGACGCGCTGTACCGCGCGCAGGGCTACGAATGGGGCACGCCGCCGGGGCTCGATCTGGCCGCGTGCAGCCAGGCGTGGGCGAAACTGCCGCTGGTGTTCCAGCCGGGCAGTGAATGGAACTACTCGGTGGCCACCGACGTGCTCGGGCGGCTGGTCGAGGTCGTCGCGGGCAAACCGCTCGACGAGTTCTTCTCAGAAGCCATCTTCGGCCCGCTCGGCATGACCGAGACGGCGTTCTGGACCGAGGACACGGATCGCCTCGCCGCGATGTACGTGCCGACGCCGGGCACCGGGAAAATCGTCCGCAATGACGCTTTCGGCGCGGTCGGCGCGGCACGGCCGGACTGCCTCTCGGGTGGCGGCGGCCTGGTGTCCACCGCGGCCGACTATCACCGCTTCACGCAGATGTTGTTGCGTGGCGGGGAACTCGACGGCGTCCGCGTGCTCGGCCCGCGCACCGTCGAGCTGATGGCGTCCAACCACCTGCCTGGTCACGTCGACCTCGAGGCGTACGGGCGGCCGTTGTTCGCGGAGATGCCGTTCGACGGGCACGGCTTCGGGCTGGGCTTCTCGGTGCTGGAAGACCCGATCAAGGCGAAATCCTTGGCCAGCGCGGGAGAGTTCGCCTGGGGCGGGGCTGCTTCGACGGCGTTCTGGGTCGACCCGGACGAGGACCTGACCGCGATGTTCTTCACCCAGCTGCTCCCTTCGAGCACGTATCCGCTGCGTCAGCACCTGCGCCAGCTGGTCTATCAAGCATTGGTCGGATAAGGGTCGTGAGTGTTCCCGACGGTTCTAACCGTCGGGAACACTCACGAGTCCTTCACTCGTAGACGCGGACGTAATCGACGGTCAGCGCCTGCGGGAAGCTCGTGGCTGAGTCCGGGTCGCCCGGCCAGTCGCCGCCGACGGCCAGGTTGAGCAGCAGGAAGAACGGGTGGTCGAACACCCAGCGCTTGCCCGGCGGGATGTTGTCCGGGGTCAGCGTGAGGTAGGCCTGGTCGTCGAGGAACCAGGTGATCTTCTCGCCGGACCATTCGACCGCGTAGACGTGGAAGTCCTCCGAAAGCGGCCGCGCGGCGTTGGCCGAGCCGCCGGGGCCGTTTTCGTTGAAGTAGCCAGGGCCGTGCAACGTTCCGTACACCGTGTTCGGCTCGTTGCCGACGTTCTCCATGATGTCGATCTCGCCGCAGTCCGGCCAGCCCGCGGTGTCGTAGTCCGCGCCGAGCATCCAGAACGCGGGCCAGAGTCCTTGGCCCTTCGGCAGTTTCATCCGCGCTTCGAAGCGGCCGCTCGCCTGCTCGAACTTGCCCTGGGTGATCAGTCTGGCCGAGCTGTACCGGCATGTGCCGTACCAGCAGGAGCCGCCGGGATTCTCCTTGCGAGCGGTGATTTTCAGGTTGCCGGAGCCGTCGAGCGCGGCGTTGCGACTGCCGCCGGTGTAGTACTGCAGCTCGTTGTTGCCCCAGCCGTCGCCGCCGACGTCGTTGGTCCACTTGGTCGGGTCGGGGCCTTGGCCCGCGCCGCCGTCGAATTCGTCGGACCAGGTCAGCGCCCATGCTTTCGGGGCGGCGGTGGCGGGCGTGGCGGTGATCGTCAGTGCGGCGGCCAGCAGCAGGCCGCCCCAGCGGTGGAAGCTCTTCATGGATGCTCCTCCGGAATCAATATGAAGCAAACCTTCATATTGGGGAACGAAGGTAAGAGGACGACAAACCGGCTGTCAAGCAGGTAGACGCGTCACGTTCTTGTCATCTAGAGTTTGAAGGAAACCTTCGAATTAGGGGAGTGTGTGTGACTGTCTCGCCCGGTCGGCCGGGGTTGCTGCGGGCGATCAACGACAAGGCCGCCTTCGAGCTGCTGCTCGAGCACGGCCCGTTGTCCCGCACCCGGTTGTCGATCCTCACCGGGCTCGCGCATCCGACCGTCACCCAGCTGCTCGGCCGTCTCGAAACGGGCGGACTGGTCGTGCCCGCCGGGATCGACGAGGGCGGCCGCGGCCCGAACGCCAAGCTCTATGCCGCCAACGCCCGTGCCGCGTACGTCGCCGGGATAGACGTGACGCCGCACCGGCTTTCGGTCGCGATCGCCGACATCACCGGCACGATCGTCGCCGAGCGTGAGTGCCCGACGCCGAACCGTCCGGCCGAGCGGCTGCGGCCTATCCTGGAGGCCGCCACCGCACAGGTCGGGCTGCAGGTCGGCGAGTTGCGGCAGGTCATGCTCGGCACGCCGGGCGCCATCGACCCGCGCACCGGAAAGCTCGGCTACGCGCCGCACCTCGACGGCTGGGACCTGCCCGATCTGGACGGACGGCTGACCGCCGCGCTCGGCACCCGTGTCACGGTCGAGAACGACGTCAACCTCGCCGCCGTCGCGGAAATGCGGGCGGGACAAGCGAAAGGCGTCGACGACTTCGTCCTGCTGTGGGCGGGGGAAGGCCTCGGCATGGCGCTGGTGCTCAACGGCCAGGTCCGCCGCGGCGCGACCGGGGGAGCGGGCGAGGTCAGCTACATGCCGGTCGCCGGGGTCCCGTTGAGCCGTGACGTCGGGCGTGGTGGCCACGGGGGCTTCCAGCTTTCGTCGGGCGCGGCTGCCGTGCTGGATCTCGCGCGGGAACACGGGATAGCCGGGGAGACCGCGGCCGAGGCGGTCGCTCAGGGGAGCGGGAAGTTCCTTGACGAGCTGGCGACGCGGCTGGCCACCGGGCTCGCGTCGATCATCTGTGTGGTGGATCCCGGGCTGGTGGTGTTCAGCGGCGAGATCCCGCACGCGGGCGGGGATGACCTGCTCGCGCGGGTCCACAGTGAACTGTCCGATCTGGCCATCGCGCAGCCCCGGCTGGCGCTGAGTTCGGTGCCGGGGAACGTGGTGCGGGCGGGTGCCGTGGAGTTGGCGCTGGCCGGAGCGCGGGCGGAGCTGTTCAAGGGGTCGTGAGTGGTATGACCGGTTAGAACCGGCCGTACCACTCACGACCCAACGCCTAGCCGAGCTTGGAAACGACCTGCTCGCCGTACGCCGCAAGCGTTTGCTCCCGGTCGTCGTGCATGAGGTAGAGCGAGAACTGGTCCACGCCCAGCTCCTTGAGCTCCTCCAGCCGGTCCACGTGCGCGGAAGCCGGACCCAGCAGGCAGAAGCGGTCGACGATCTCGTCCGGCACGAAGTCCGTCGACGGGTTGCCTGCCTTGCCGTGGTGGGCGTAGTCGTAGCCCTGGCGCTCGCGGATGTAGTCGGTCAGCTCACGCGGCACCGGGCCGCTGTCGCCGTACCGCTGGACCAGGTCCGCCACGTGGTTGCCGACCATCCCGCCGAACCAGCGCAGCTGTTCACGCTGGTGTGGCAGGTCTTCGCCGATGTACGCGGGCGCCGCGAGGCAGATGGTGATGCCGCGCGGATCACGGCCGGCGGCGCGGGCCGCCTCGCGGACCGAGCCGATCGTCCAGCGGGCGATGGCCGGGTCCGCGCACTGGAGGATGAAGCCGTCGGCGTGCTCGCCGACCATCTTCAGCGCCTTGGGCCCGTAGCCCGCCATCCACATCTCGAGCCTGCCGTCGCGGATCCACGGGATGCGGACGGGCTTGTCGTTCATCAGGACCTCGCGGCCCTCGGCGAGCTCCTTGACCGTGTGCATGCAGTCCCGCACGGTGGCCAAAGTGGACGGTGGCTTGCCGACGACGCGGTGCGCGGAGTCGCCGCGGCCGATGCCGCAGATCGTCCGGTTGCCGTACATGTCGTTCAGCGTGGCGAAGGTCGACGCCATCACCGACCAGTCCCGCGTGCCGGGGCTGGTGACCATCGGGCCGACGATCATCGACGAGGTCGCCGCCAGGATCTGCGAGTAGATGACGAACGGCTCCTGCCACAGCACGCAGGAGTCGAACGTCCACCCGTACCGGAAACCCTGGTCCTCGGCCGTTTTCATCAGCCGCACGACGTCCCGCGCGGGCGGGTCCGTCTGCAGGACGATTCCGAAATCCACGACTCTCCCCCTAATTCAGGTACTGGTTCAGCCCACGGCTGAGGAACTTGCCGTGCGTGGTGCTGCCGCTGAAGCCCGACGGTGACACGACCACCCGCCCGCGCGAGAGCACGGTCTCGACCTTGCCGGTGATCTCCAGGCCCTCGTAAGCCGAGTAGTCCACGTTCATGTGGTGCGTCTCGGCCGAGATCCTCTGGCGCGCGGCAGGGTCGTAGATCACGATGTCCGCGTCCGAACCCGGTGCGATGACACCCTTCTGCGGATACAGCCCGAACATCCGGGCCGGTGTCGTCGAGCAGGTTTCGACCCAGCGGCCGAGTGAGATCTCGCCCGCCACGACGCCCTGGTGCAGCAGGTCCATCCGATGCTCGACGCCGGGCATCCCGTTCGGGATCGCGCGGAAGTCGCCGCGGCCCAGTTCCTTCTGGTCCTTGAAGCAGAACGGGCAGTGGTCGGTCGACACCACCGAAAGATCGTTGGTGCGCAAGCCTTTCCACAGATCCGTCTGATGCGACTTCTCGCGCAACGGCGGCGACGCGACGTACTTCGAGCCCTCGAAGTACGGCTTCTTCATGTCCTCGATGGACAGGTAGAGATACTGCGGGCACGTCTCCGCGAAGACGTTCTGGCCCTCGTTGCGAGCCTCGGCGACGGCCGCGAGCGCTTGCGACGCCGACAAGTGCACGATGTACAGCGGTGAGCCCGTCACCTTGGCCAGCGTGATCGCGCGCGAGGTCGCCTCGCCCTCCAGTTCCGGCGGTCGGGTGAGGCTGTGATGCACGGGCTCGATCCGGCCCGCCGCGTACGCCTGCGCGGCCAGTTGGTCGATCGCGATGCCGTTCTCGGCGTGCATCATGATCGTCGAGCCGGTCTCGCGGGCCTTCTGCATGGCCAGCAGGATCTCGCCGTCGGTCGAGTAGAACACGCCCGGATAGGCCATGAACATCTTGAAACTGGTGACGCCGCCGTCGATGCAGGCTTCCATCTCCTTCAGCGACGTGTCGTTCACGTCGCTGATGATCATGTGGAAGCCGTAGTCGATCGCGCAGTTGCCGCCGGCCTTCTCGTGCCATTTGTCCAAAGTGGACAGCACGGAGGTGCCCTTCGCCTGCACGGCGAAGTCGATGATCGTCGTCGTGCCACCCCAGGCGGCCGCCGTGGTTCCGGTGCCGAAGGTGTCGACCGAATGCGTGCCGCCGAACGGCATCTCCATATGCGTGTGCGCGTCGATGCCACCGGGCAGCACGTACTTCCCAGCCGCGTCGATGACCTCATCGGCCTCGGTGAACACGCCCGGCGCGGCCACCGCGACGATCTTTTCCCCGTCCACCAGCACATCCGCGAGCGAAGCGCCGGTGGTCGAGAGTACTTGCCCGCCCTTGATCAGCGTTGTCATGGCTCAGGCCTCCGTCAGCGGTCCGTAGCTGTCCGGGCGGCGGTCGCGGTAGAAGGCCCACTGGTCGCGGACCTCGGCGAGCAAGCCCATGTCCAGGTCACGGACGACGATCTCCTCTTCGGTGTCCGAAGCCGCCTCGCCGACGATCCGCGCGCGCGGATCCACAAAGTACGTCTGGCCGTAGAAATCGTTGTCGCCCAACGGTTCCACGCCGACTCGGTTGATCGTGCCGACGAAGTACTCGTTCGCCACCGCCGCGGCGGGCTGCTCGACGCGCCACAGGTATTCGGACAGGCCTCGGCTCGTCGCCGACGGGTTGAACACGATCTTCGCGCCTGCCAGGCCGAGCGCGCGCCAGCCCTCGGGGAAGTGGCGTTCGTAGCAGATGTAGACGCCTATGCGGCCGACCGCGGTGTCGAACACCGGGTAGCCCATGTTCCCGGGACGGAAGTAGAACTTCTCCCAGAAGCCCTTGACCTGCGGGATGTGGTTCTTGCGGTGCTTGCCGAGGTACGTGCCGTCGGCGTCGATCACCGCGGCCGTGTTGTAGTACACCCCCGGCTGCTCGACCTCGTACATCGGCACCACGAGCACGACTCCGTGCCGCTCGGCGACCTCCTGCATGAGCTTGGTCGTCGGGCCGTCCGGGATCTGCTCGGTGTAGGAGTAGTAGTCCGTGTCCTGCACCTGGCAGAAATACGGGCCGTAGAACAATTCCTGGAGACAGACGACCTGTGCGCCTTGTGACGCCGCCTTGCCGATCGCTTCGACGGCGTTGGCGATCATCGACTCCTTGTCACCCGTCCACCGCTGCTGGATCAACCCGGCGCGCACTACGTCGCTCACTGATTTCCTCCTTGTTGGTAGCGGGCAAGGCCAAAGCCAGATAGACGAGGAACGCGCCTACCAGGCCGACCACCCAGTTGTAGTCATAGAGAGGCTTGAGGAACGGGATCAGCCCGTCCGCGGGGAAGGGGCCGCCATAGGCGCCACCGACCGCGAGCACGGCGCCGACGGCGGTCGCGACGAGCGCACGCCAGTTCCAGCCGCCGGTGAACCAGTACGCGCCGCCCTCGGTGTAGAGGTCACGCAGTTTCAGTTCGGTGCGGCTGACCACCCAGTAGCCGGCGACGAGCACACCGGCGACGGCGCCGAGCAGTCCACCGTAGAAGCCGAGCCACGCGAAGATGTAGATGTTCGGGTCCGAGTACAGCCGCCACGGCTGGATCAGGATGCCGATCACGCCGGTGATCAGGCCACCGACCGCGAAGGTGATCTTACGCGGGAACGCGTTCGAGAAGTCGTACGACGGGCTGACCACGTTCGCGGCCAGGTTCGCCGAGATGGTCGCGAGCACCAGCGCGATCAGCGCGACCACGACGACCAGCGGGCTGCCGAACTTGTCCGCGAGCTTCGCCGGATCCCAGATCTGCTCGCCATAGAGGACACTGCCGCCCGAGGTGGTCAGGATCGCCACGATCGCGATGAACGTCATCGTGGTCGGCAGGCCGAGAATCTGGCCCTTCACCTGCTTGCCCTGGCTGCCGCCGAAGCGGGTGAAGTCCGGCATGTTGAGCGAGAGCGTCGACCAGAACGCGATCATCGCCATCAGCGTCGGCGCGAACACCTTCCAGAAGTCCGGTCCCCAGCCGAGTTTGCCCGGCTCGGACAGGATCGGCCCGAAACCGCCTGCCTGAATGAGAACGTAGCCGAGCATGATCAGGAAGCCGACCGACACCAGCGGCGCCGTCCAGTTCTCGAACCGCCGGATGGCCTCCATGCCACGCCAGATGATCAGCATCTGGATCACCCAGAAGACACCGAACGAAAGCCACAGCGTCCAGTGCTGCCCGAGAACGACCGTGGAGTCCTTCCAGCCGGAGCCCGCGAGCCGCCCGACGATGATGTAGAGCGCCTCACCGCCGACCCACGTCTGGATGCCGAACCAGCCACAGGCGATGAACGCCCTCAGCAGAGCCGCGAGGTTCGCCCCGCGCACGCCGTAGAAGGCGCGTGCGAACACCGGGAACGGGATGCCGTACTTGGTGCCCGCATGACTGTTGAGCAGCATCGGCGCGAGCACGATGAGGTTGCCGATGGTGATCGTCAGCAACGCCTGCACCCAGTTCATCCCGAGCGCGATCAGCGACGCGGCCAGCGCGTAACTGGGGATGTTGTGCGCCATCCCCATCCAGAGCGCGAAATAGTTGTAGGTGGTCCAGGTCCGCTTCTCGACCGGGACCGGCGCCAGTTCACTGTTGAAGAACCGGCTGCCCTCCAGAGAGGTGACGTCGGTGAGTTCGACCCGGCCATCGCCGTGCGCGCGTGTCGTCGGCTCCATTGCGGCATCCTGCGCCGCCCGGCGGACAGGTGGCACTTGCAGAGTGTTCAGCGTTGGCGGTGGCCGCGCGCACACTGTCGATTGCGCTCGACCGCTCCGCGATGCATGACCCGCGTCACATGCACGCGCTTAGCATGCAGGTCACGCGGGTGAAACACACGATCGGGCGGCTGAAGGTTCAGCCGTGCGACCGGGGTCGTGAGTGTTTAGACCGGTTAGAACCGGCCGTACCACTCACGACCCCAGTGCTCAGCCGAAGAACTCGGTGAAGGCGCGGATGACGGTTTCCGGCTGTTCCTCGGCGAGGAAGTGGCCGGAACGCTCCACTTTGCTCACCCGGACGTCGGTTCCCTTGGTGGACAAGACGTACTGGAAGAACTCGAAGCTCGCCTCCGCGGCCAGGCCGAGCATCGGCTTGGTCACCTTGGGGTAGGCCTTCTGGTCCTCGATGTCCTGGTTGAAGGCCTGATACCAGGCGTTGCCCGCGCGGATCGCGTCCGGTTTGGCGTAGGCGTGCGCGTAGATGGCACGGGTGGCTTCGCTGATCGCGGCCGGGTTCACCAGCAGGAGGTCGAAGAAGTAGTCGATGAGGAAGCGGGACCGGCCGGTGATCAGCTGCTCGGGCAGCGCGCGGACCTGGTTGAAGGCGAACCACCACAGGTGGAACTCGCCGGGCTTGGGCAGCAGGGGCAGCTGGTAGAGGCTCTCGTCGGGGTGGGCGACGTCGAGGAGCGCGACCTTGGTCGTCGCGTCGCTGTGGTTGATGGCGAAGCTGTGCGCGACCATGGCGCCGATGTCGTGGCCCGCGATGTTGACGTTGCTGTGGCCGAGGCGGCGGGTGAGCTCGAAGATGTCGCGCGCCATCGTCTTCTTGTCGTAGCCGCCCGACGGCTTGGCCGAGCCGCCCATGCCGCGCAGGTCGACGGCGATCACGCGGTAGCGGCGGGCCAGCGCCGGCATGATCTTGCGGAACTGCCACCAGGTCTCCGGCCAGCCCGGCAGCAGGACCAGCGGTGCTCCCTGGCCGCCCGTGACGTAGTGCAGGCTGGTGCCGTTCACGTCAGCGTGCGCGCTGGTGAAACCCAGTGAACGGGCCAGTGCCGCGTCCGAAACCGAGGGGTCCGCCGAAGCGGTTCCGCCGGTCGCCGCGGTGGCGGCCACACCGGCTCCGGCGGCGAGCATCTTACGTCTTGAGAACTGCATGTCAGCTTCCCTCCAGCGTTAAGTGCGGAGAGCTTTGTGTGCGGGGCGAAGGCTGGCAAGGCCTTTCAAGCAGGATTGAAAGGCTCGGGCCTCCACACGATCTTCACAAACCGCGCGGATCGTCTCCACGCGCATTGCTTAAGGTCAGAGCCATGGAACTGGGAGCGCGGCGGATTCTCGTCGTCGAGGACGACCTCACGATCGCCGAGTCGATCGCGGCCCGGCTGCGTGCGGAGGGGCACACGGTCGAGCTCGCGCACGACGGGCCCGCCGCGGTCGCCCGCGCCGAGAGTTACGAGCCTGACCTGGTCGTGCTCGACGTGATGCTGCCCGGGTTCGACGGGCTGGAGGTCTGCCGCCGGATCCAGGCGCGCCGTCCGGTGCCGGTGCTCATGCTGACCGCGCGGGCCGATGAGACCGACCTGCTCGTCGGGCTCGGGGTCGGCGCCGACGACTACCTGACGAAGCCGTTCTCGATGCGCGTGCTCGCGGCCAGGGTGCAGGCGCTGCTGCGGCGGGTCGACCGTGCGGTGCCGCGCAGCTCCAAGATCGTGCTGGGGGATCTCGAGATCGACGTCGACGAGCGCCGGGTGTCCAGGGCGGGCGCCGAGGCGCAGCTGACGCCGCTGGAGTTCGACCTGCTCGTGCATCTCGCGAAGCGGCCGCGTGCGGTGCTGGCGCGGGAACGCCTGCTCAGCGAGATCTGGGACTGGGCGGACGCGTCCGGCACCCGAGCCGTCGACAGCCACATCAAGGCGTTGCGGCGCAAGCTCGGCGCGGACCTCATCCGCACCGTGCACGGCGTCGGCTACGCGCTGGACGTCAACTCATGAAGCTCCAGACGCTCGTCGACTTCCTGCCGAGACCGCTCGACCCGGTGCGGTCGATCAAGCTCAAACTGGCGTTGCTGATCGTCGGCTCCGGCGGGATCGCGCTCGGCTTCTTCCGCTGGCAGATCGGCTGGCTGCCGCCGAGGACCACGATCACGGCCGTGGTGCTGGCGCTGGTCACGTCGCAGATACTGGCGCACGGCATGACGCGGCCGCTCCGCGAGATGACGGCCGCCGCCGGCCGGATGGCCAAGGGCGACTACACGCGCCGGGTCCGCGCGACCTCGCGCGACGAGGTCGGCAGGCTCGCCGACGCGTTCAACCGGATGGCCGCCGACCTCGCGGCCGCCGACCAGCAGCGCCGCGACCTCATCGCCAACGTCTCCCATGAGCTGCGTACCCCGATCACCGCGCTCAACGGCGTGCTCGAAAACCTCGTCGACGGCGTCGAGAAACCCGACCCCAGGACACTGCGCACCGCGCTCACCCAGACCGAGCGGCTCAGCGCGCTCGTCTCCGAGCTGCTCGACCTCTCCCGCATCGACGCGGGCGCGTTCCCGCTCGACCTGGAGGACGTCGAACTCGCCCCGCTGGTCGACGAGGTCATCGCCGAGGCCGAGGTGATGGCCGCCGCGCTCGGCCGTGGCGTCCGCTTCACCGTCGACCTCGAACCCCGCATCGTGGTGCCCGCCGACCGCGCCCGGCTGCACCAGGTACTGCTCAACCTGCTCGACAACGCCGCCCGCCACGGACCGGCCGGCGGTGAGGTGGGCGTCGAAGCCAAGGTGCTCGGCGACCACCTGCTCATCGAAGTCCGGGACGAGGGCCCCGGCATCCCACCCGAAGACCACGCCCGCGTCTTCGAGCGCTTCACCCGAGGCGAACGGGCAGGCGGCGGTGGCACGGGCCTCGGCCTGAACATCGCCCGCTGGGTCGTCGACCTGCACGGCGGCTCCATCGGGGTCGCCGGACCCGGTTCCCGGATCCGCGTGACCCTGCCGCGCTGACCTTTCCCCGAGATCACCCCGGACCCGCTTGGGCCACGGGGCGATGAAGCACACCCTCTGGAGGAGTTCCCATGGCCGATCGGCCTGCTCACGCGACCCCGGCAGGGGCCGTCGCCTCGATGCCGCCACCGCCGGAGCTGCCTCCGATGCCGCCGCCACCGGTTCCGGTGCTCGCCCGGCCCGCTTACGTGCCCAAGTCGGCGCGGGTGGCCTTGCCGCCCTCGGTGCTGCCAGCTGTGCTCGCCGCGGCGGTGGTGGGGGCGATCTTGATTCCGCTGGACCGGCCGGGGATCGGGTGGCTGCTGGCAGGGATCACCTGTGTGGTGGCCGTGGTGGTCGCGGATCGGAAGGCTCGGGCGTGGGGATCTCGGTCGGCTGAGGCTGGTGAAGGGAGCCTTCACACAGCTGGGCTGGGTGAGGGGAGCCTTCACACAGCTGGGCTGGGTGAGGGGAGCCTTCACCAAGCCGAACCCGCCCCAAGAAACCCAAGCCGCGCAAGGATTCTCTGGGCAGCGCTGGCACTGGCACTGCTCGCCGTCGGAACGATCCGAGCCGCCGAGTGGCTCTTTGTCTTCTGCGTGCTCGCGGCCGCGGCGGCCGGGTCGCTCGCCGCCGTCGGGCCGAGGTCCGTCAAGGGCCTGCTGTACGACGTCCTCGCCGTCCCGATCGAGGCGTTCGGCGGGCTCGCCTGGCTCGGCCGGGGTACCAAGAAGGCCCAGCGCAAGCCGAGTGGCGCCACCAAACGCATAGCCTCGGCCGTGTTCGTGACGCTCGCGTTGCTCGCTGTCTTCGTCCCGCTGCTGAGCTCGGCCGACGCGACGTTCGCCGGGGTGCTCAAAGCCGCGATGCCGGAGGTCGACGGTGGCAACGCCGTGCAGTGGATCTTCGTGTTCGGGCTGGTCGGGGCCGCTACCGCGGGTGCGTTGTTCGTGCTGGCCGCGCCGCCGCGACCAGCGGAAGCGAAAGCGCACAAGGTGCTGCATCGAGTGGAATGGGCGTTGCCGGTCGGCGTGCTGACCTTGCTCTTCGCCGGGTTCGTGTTCGCTCAGCTTGTCGCGTTGTTCGGGGGCGACGCCTACGTCCTGCGCACGTCAGGGCTCACCTACGCCGAGTACGCGAGGGGCGGGTTCTGGCAGCTGTCCGCTATCACGGTGCTGACACTGGGGGTCATCGTGATCGCGTTGCGGTGGGGCAGCAAGGAAACCGCGCGAGATCGGTGGTGGCTGCGGGGCGTGCTCACCGGGCTGAGCCTGTTGACGCTGGTGATCGTGGCGTCCGCGTTGAGTCGCATGTGGACATACCAGCAGGCGTACGGGTTCACTGTGCTGCGGCTGCTGGTCGAGACCTGTGAACTGTGGCTCGGCGCCGTCTACCTGCTGATGATCGCCGCGATCTGGAAGCTGGACCAGACCTGGCTGCCGAGGGCGGCGATCGGGACCGCGATGGGCGCGCTGCTCGCGCTGGCCGTGCTCGACCCGGAGCGGTTCATCGCCGACCGCAACATCGACCGGATGGCCGAGGGGTACGGCATCGATTCCGCTTATCTGAGTACGCTTTCCGCCGATGTGCTGCCCGCGGTGGAGAGGTTGCCCGAGCCGGTCCGGGCGGCGGTTCGCGGACCGGTTCGGGCTGGTCTGGGCGCCGATTCCTGGCAGGAGTTCAACTTCTCCAGGATGGCGGGACGGTAAGCGGGTGTGGTGAGCACCGTTCGAGGGGGAGGGTGCTCACCACACCTGGTCTCATTTGCCGAGCGGGAAGATGCCCTGCGTCGCGTTGGACGCCGCGCAGGCGTTGGGGAATTCCTTCTTGTAGTCGACGGCCTCGCCGTTCCAGCGGCCGGTGACCGTGACGTCGACCGGCGCGAAGTTCAGCGGGCAGGCCGTCTCGGCCTCCTCGATCGAGGAGAACTTGCCGCCCGCGCCTTCCAGCACCTCGCAGGCCTTGGCGGGATCCTTGTGCGAGCCACCGGGTTCGTTGCAGGTCAGGGTGACGCGCGCGTAGCCGCCGCTGCTGTCGGTCTGGCTGAGACGTAAGGCGTACGAAGCGTTCTCGGGGGACGCGGGGCCCGCCAGCGATGCTGCGGCCAAAGCGACGGCGGTGATCGTTTCGAAAATTGCCATACAAGATCTATCGGCAGTTCCAGGAAACAAAAGGCCACTCGGACGAGTGGTCAACGCTCACGAATGGGTGATCAGTGTGTCGTGGGCCAGCAGTGCCACATAGAGCGAGAGCATGGACTCCGGATCCTCCAGCTGCACGCCGAGCACCTGCTCGATCCGGGCCAGCTGCTGGTAGTACGCGGTCCGCGAGGTGTGCGCGGCCGCGGCCGCCGCCGACTTGTTGCCGCCGTGCTCGCAGTAGTGCCGCAAGGCCTGCATCAGACGGCTTCCCGTGGCCGCGTCGCGTGACAGCAGCGGACCGAGTTCCCGTGCCGCGAAAGCCTCCAGCCGCTCGTCCGTCGCCAGCAGCTGCAGGAGCCCGCGCAGGCGGACGTCGTCGAGCCGGTGGAACACCCGCTTCACGTCGGTGCGCAACGCCGCCGCGGCCACGTGCGCGGCCTCGACCAGTGTGCGCCGCGCGTCGGCCGGTCCGTCCACAGTGGTCCCGACGGCGACGACGCTCGGTGCCCGCGTCTCGTGGATGTCGGTGGCGAGCCGGTGCAGCACGGTGTCCGGGTTGGCCTCCGGTGACAACGAGATCAGTGCTCGCACGGTGGTCTCGTCGACCGTCGCGACCAGCGCGCGCACCCGCGCCCGGCGCGCCGCCAGCGCGGTCGCTTCGGCGAGTTCGCGCAGCATCGGGCCGGTCGACACCGCGGGCAGGCCGGTGGCGGTGGGCCTCGGCCGGATGGCGACGCCCACCAGCTGGCCGGTCAGCGGCACGGCCAGCGCGGACGCGCGCGCCAGCAGTTCCGCCGACGGCACCGGTGAGCCGAGCAGCTCGCACAGCACCGCGCGGTGGGCCTGGCGTTCGAGGCTGTCGGTGTCCTTCGCGACCAGGCGGTGCACGGCCAGCGCGGACGCGGCGCGCTCGGCGACGACGCGGTGCCGGTGCGGGGGAGTGTCGGGGCAGACCAGCACGAGCCGTCCCCAGTCGTGCCCGCGCGCGCCGACGACCGTCACCAGCCAGCCGGCGCCGGGGTGATAGCCGGTGCGTTCGCCGAGCTGGATGGTGCGTGACCGCGTCAGCCAGCCGGTGAGCAGGTCGCCGGGGTCGGTGCCCGCCGCGTCGTACGCGAGCACCTCGTGCGACAGGGTCTCCAGCACCACCGGCTGCTCGGTCATCCTGGCGACCTCGCGCAGCACGGCCTCCGGCTCCGCGCCGGACACGGTCAGCGCGGTGAACACCTCGTGCACGCGCTCGGCCGCTTTGAGCTCGGCGACCTGCGCGTCCACGATCATTCCGTTGACCGACTCGGTGACGGTGACGTAGCGCGTCTCCCGCGACAGCGTGACCAGCGGGATCCCGTGCCGGTCGGCGGCACGGACCAGCGCGCCGGGCAGCTCGTCGTTCCAGTGCCGGACCAGCTCGATGATCACCCCGGACACCCCGACGGCGGCCAGCTCGTCGATGTACCTGGTCAGCGTGGCCTCGTCGTCGGGCAGCGCGACGCCGGTGGTGAGCACCAGCTCGCCGCCCTTGAGCAGGTGCGCGATGCCGGTGACCTCCGCGACGTGCACCCAGCGCACGTACGCGCCGAGCCCGATCGCGCCGGCGACGACGTGCGGGCGCCCATGCCGGAGCACCGGCAGCGCGAGCACTTCCGCCACGGTCGGATACATACACAGACTGTACGGGCGGTGGCGCTAGTCGGTACACGTTGCCGGTGGCGTCCGCGTGCCGGTCACACCGAGACTCGGGAACCATGAGTGCAGAGACGTTGGTGAACCGGCACCGGGCAGTCCTCCCGCAGTGGCTGGCCCTGTATTACAAGGAGCCCATCGAGATCGTCCGCGCCGAAGGCAGGCGCGTCACCGATTCGAACGGCAACACCTACCTCGACTTCTTCGCCGGGATCTTGACCAACGCCATCGGCTACGGCGTCAAGGAGATCTCCGACGCCATCCGCTCGCAGCTCGACACCGGCGTGCTGCACACGTCGACGCTGTACCTCATCCGCAAGCAGGTCGAACTCGCCGAGCAGATCGCCGAGCTGTCCGGGATCCCGGACGCGAAGGTGTTCTTCACCAACTCCGGCACCGAGGCCAACGAGACCGCGCTCATGCTCGCGACGCAGCAGCGGCGCAGCAACCAGATACTGGCGCTGCGCAACTCGTATCACGGCCGCGCGTTCGCCACGATCGGCATCACCGGCAACCGCGGCTGGTCCGCGAGCTCGCTCTCGCCGGTCAAGGTCAGCTACGTGCACGGCGGCTACCGCTACCGCGGGCCGTTCGCCGGGCTGTCCGACAAGGACTACATCGCGGCTTGCGTCGACGACCTGCGCGATGTGCTGCAGACGACGACCTCGGGCGATGTCGCCGCCATGATCGCCGAGCCGATCCAGGGCGTCGGCGGGTTCAACGTGCCGCCGGACGGCCTGCTCGGCGCGTTCAAGGAGGTGCTCGACGAGCACGGCATCCTGTTCATCTCCGACGAGGTGCAGACCGGCTGGGGCCGCACCGGCGAGCACTTCTGGGGCTTCCAGGCGCACGGCATCACGCCGGACGCGCTGACCTTCGCGAAGGGCCTCGGCAACGGCCTCGCGATCGGCGGCGTGGTCGCGCGCGGTGACCTGATGGACTGCCTCACCGCCAACTCGATCTCGACCTTCGGCGGCAACCCGATCTCGACCGCGGGCGCCAAGGCGACGCTGGACTACCTGCTCGACAACGATCTGCAGGGCAACGCGCGCAAGCTCGGCGACTACCTGCTGCGCGGGCTGCGTGACCTCGGCGACAAGTACGACGTGCTCGGCGACGTGCGCGGCAAGGGCCTGATGATCGGCATGGAGTTCGTCTCGCCCGGCGTCACGCCGAGCACGGAGGCGGCGGGCATCGTGCTGGAGGAGACCCGCGAGCGTGGCCTGCTGGTCGGCAAGGGCGGGCTGCACGGCAACGTCATCCGCCTCGCCCCGCCGATGACGCTCACCGAGACCGAAGCCGCCGAGGCGCTCGAGATCCTCGGCGAATCCGTCGCACGCGCGCAGGAGGCCGTCAAGTGACCGCTCGCATCAGCCACTGGATCGACGGCAAGCCCTACTCGGCCGTCGCCGAGCGCACCGGCGACGTCTACGACCCGGCGACCGGCGAGGTACAGGCGCAGGTCGACTTCGCTTCCGGGGCCGACGTCGCCGAAGCGGTCGCCGCCGCGAAGCGCGCGTTGCCCGGGTGGCGCGGTACTTCCCTCGCGGCGCGCAGCCGGGTGCTGTTCGCCTTCCGCGAGCTCCTCGTGGCGCGCAAGGACGAACTGGCGAAGATCGTCACGGCCGAGCACGGCAAGGTCGAATCGGACGCCGCAGGCGAAATCGCGCGCGCGATCGAAAATGTCGAATTCGCCTGCGGTGCGCCGCAATTGCTCAAGGGCGGATTCAGCGAGAACGCCTCCACCGGCGTCGACGTCTATTCCATCGCGCAGCCAGTGGGCGTGGTCGGTGTGATTTCGCCGTTCAACTTCCCGGCGATGGTCCCGCTGTGGTTCGCGCCCAACGCGATCGCGTGCGGCAACACGGTCGTGCTCAAACCGTCGGAAAAGGATCCGTCGGCCGCCAACTTCATCGCCGAGCTGTTCGCCGAGGCCGGGTTGCCCGCCGGGGTGCTGAACGTGCTGCACGGCGACAAGGTCGCGGTCGACGGCCTGCTGGAGCACCCTGACGTCAAGGCGATCTCGTTCGTCGGCTCGACCCCGATCGCGAAGTACGTCTACGAGACCGGTACCCGCAACGGCAAGCGGGTGCAGGCGCTCGGCGGCGCGAAGAACCACATGGTGGTGCTGCCGGACGCGGATCTGGACCTCGCGGCCGACGCGGCGGTGTCCGCCGGGTTCGGCTCGGCCGGCGAGCGGTGCATGGCCGTTTCGGTGGTCGTGGCCGTCGACCCGATCGGCGACGAGCTGGTCGCGAAGATCGCCGACCGGATCAAGGGACTGCGGGTCGGCGACGGCAGGCGGCCGAGCTCCGAGATGGGACCGCTGGTCACCGCCGCGCATCGCGAGCGCGTCGAGTCCTATGTGGACGCCGGAGTCGAGTCGGGCGCCACGCTGGTGGTCGATGGACGGGCAGTGGACGCCGACGGTGCGGCCGATGGATTCTGGCTGGGGCCGACGCTGTTCGACCACGTGCGGACCGACATGTCCATCTACACCGACGAGATCTTCGGGCCGGTGCTGTCGGTGGCGCGCGTGGACGGGTACGCCGAGGCGCTGGATCTCGTCCACGCCAACCCGTACGGCAACGGGGTGGCCATCTTCACCAACGACGGCGGCGCCGCGCGGCGGTTCCAGAACGAGGTCGAGGTCGGCATGGTCGGTGTCAACGTGCCGATCCCGGTGCCGGTCGCGTACTACTCGTTCGGCGGCTGGAAGGACTCGCTGTTCGGCGATTCGCACGCCTACGGGCCGGAGGGATTCCATTTCTTCACCAGGACGAAGGTGGTCACCTCGCGCTGGCTCGACCCGTCACACGGTGGGATCAATCTCGGTTTTCCGCGCAATGACTAGATAATCGGACCTGACTGTTCTCTCCACGGTGAGTGGACGGTGCGGCGGACAAAGCGGTACTCCAGAAAGGTGCCCTTTTCCGCCGCACTGCCATGTCCGCACCGCAGACGGGGATGAACATGCCGGAAACCGAACTACCCCACTGGCCGGTCCAGCGAACCTGCCCGTTCTCGTTGCCAGCCGAATACGAGAAGTTGCGTGAAGATTCACCGGTGATGCGCGTGAGGCTGCCATCGGGATTCGAGGCCTGGGTCATTTCCGGGCTCGCCGACATCCGCTCGATGCTGACCGACCCGCGGTTCAGCTCGAACCGCCACAACCCGGGGTTCCCGAAGATCGCCGAGGGCCTCATCGCCATGCCGGACTTCCGTGCGTCGCTCAACGAGATGGACGCGCCGGAGCACGGACCCAAGCGCCGGGAGGTACTGGCCGAGTTCACCGTACGGCGCATGAAGGCGCTGCGCCCCCGCATCCAGGAGATCGTCGACGCGCAGCTCGACCTCATCCTGCGCGGCCCCACCCCGGTCGACCTGGTGCCGACGCTCAGCCTGCCGGTGCCGTCGCTCGTTGTCTGCGAGCTGCTCGGCGTGCCGTACGCCGACCATGACTTCTTCCAGACCCGCACGCAGGCGATGATCAGCCGGTCGTACACGCCCGAACAGCGCCATCTCGCGACAAAGGAACTGCTGAAGTTCCTCGACGAGCTGGTCACGGCCAAGGTGGCCGAGCCGACCGACGACCTGCTCGGCAGGCTGGTCGTCAAGCAGCGCGAGAACGGCGGCGTGCGGCATCGCGAGATCGTCGAACTGGCGTTCCTGCTGCTCGGCGCCGGTCACGAGACGACGGCGGCGTCGATCTCGCTGGGTGTCGTGGCGTTCCTGAAATACCCGGAGCAGCTGGAAAAAGCCTTGTCCGATCCCGGAAAGATGCTTGACGCGGTCGAGGAGCTGCAACGGTTCTTCACCATCGCCGAGGCGGCAGGCGCCCGTGTCGCGCTCGAGAACGTCGAACTCGGCGGCGTGCTGATCCGCAAGGGCGAAGGGGTGATCCCGCTCAGCAACCTCGCCGACCGCGACCTCGACGCCTTCGAGAACCCCGACCGGTTCGACATCGACCGCGGCGCCAGGAACCACGTGGCGTTCGGCCACGGCATGCATCAATGCCTCGGCGCGAACCTGGCCAGGATCCAGCTGCAGGTGGTGTTCGAGTCGCTCTTCCGGCGCATTCCAGGCCTGCGCCCGGCCATCCCGGTGGAAGAGATGGCGTACAAGGCCGATTCCGAAATCTATGGCATGCACGAGCTTCCGGTCATCTGGTAGGCCGACGATGTCACCGATTCGTGAAAGCGCTGTCGGGCAATAGTCTTTCGGTGGCCGGAAAGTAGCCCGATCCGGTGAATCGTAGGGGTTCCCCTTAAGTGGTACGGACCTGACGAGGTCGTCTCCGGCGGGTTGGACGATCGCTCGCGCGGGGCGGTAAACCGTAAAAGGCGATTCCGAACACGGAAATCGCCGCCCTGAAAAGCACGCCGTTTGTCCGGACGGGGATAAGACATGACCGAAGTCGCCCAGCCGCAGGTCCTCTCGTGGCCGTTGAAGCGGGCCTGCCCGTTTTCGCCGCCCTCGGAGTACAAGGCACTGCGTGAGGAGGCGCCCATATCCCGGGTCAGGCTGCCGTCCGGCATGCAGGTCTGGGCCATCTCGAAGCTCAAGGACATCCGCACGATGCTGACCGACCCCCGGTTCAGCTCGGACCGCCATCAGCCGGGCTTCCCGCTGATCGCGGAGGGGGTCGAGGCGATCTCGGGTTTCCGTGCCTCGCTCAACGAGATGGACGCGCCGGAACACGGCCCGAAGCGCCGCGAGGTGCTCGGCGAGTTCACCCTCAAGCGGATCCAGACGCTGCGGCCGCGGATCCAGCAGATCGTGGACGACCAGATCGACATCGTGCTGAGCAGCGGCCTTCCGGTCGACCTGGTCTCGACGCTCGCGCTGCCGGTGCCGTCGCTGGTGATCTGCGAGCTGCTCGGCGTGCCGGTGCGCGACCAGTCCTACTTCCAGACCCGCACGCAGGCGATGATCAGCCGCGTCTTCAGCCACGATCAGCGCCGCCAGGCCTTCGACGAACTGCTCGACTACTTCGACGAGCTGGTCACGGCGAAGGAGAAGAACCCGTCGGACGACCTGATCGGCAGGCTGATCTCGAAGCAGCGCGCGGAGGGTGGCGTCCGGCACCGCGAGATCGTCGAACTCGGTTTCCTGCTGCTCAGCGCCGGCCACGAGACGACGGCGAGCATGATCTCGCTCGGTGTGGTCGCGTTGCTGGAGCACCCCGAGCAGCTGGCGAAGATCATCGCCGATCCGCGCAAGACGATGGACGCCGTCGAGGAGATCGCACGCTACTTCACCGTCGCGGAGGCAGCGGGCGCGCGGGTCGCGACCGATGACGTGGAGCTCGGCGGGGTGCTCATCCGCAAGGGCGAGGGCGTGATCCCGTTGTCCAGTCTCGGTGACCGGGACCCCGACGCGTTCCAGAACCCCGACACCTTCGACATCGAGCGCGGCGCCAAGAACCACATCGCGTTCGGCTACGGCATCCACCAGTGCCTCGGCGCGAACCTGGCGCGGATGCAGCTGCAGATCGTGTTCGACACGTTGTTCCGCCGGATCCCTTGCCTGCACTTGGAAGGCTCGCTCGACGACATGCCGTTCAAGGACGATTCGGAGGTGTACGGCCTGCACGAGCTGATGGTCAGCTGGTGAGAATCCACGCGGACCGTGACCGCTGCGTCGGCTCGGCGCTGTGCGTGCTGACCGAGCCCGCCGTCTTCGACCAGGACGACGGCGGGCTGGTGCTGGTGGTTTCGGAGGAGGTGTCCGGCCGGATCCACGATGCCATCGATCTGTGCCCAAGCCAGGCATTGCGTTTGGCCACCGAATAGTTGACCTTGCTTGCATGCGCTTTGTTCCGCTCGTGCTCGCGGCGTTGCTCCTGATCGCTGGTCAGACGGCGGCCGCGCGGCCGCCGTCCGCGGTGTTCCTGAACGTGGTCGCGCACCAGGACGACGACCTGTTGTTCCTCACGCCCGACCTGTCGCAGACCCTCAAGGCCTCGGTGACGGTGTATGTCACGTCCGGCGAGGGAAGTCATCCCGAGTCGATGACGCCCGAGGACTACGCGGAGATGCGGCAGGCGGGCGAGCGGAACGCGTACGCGACGATGGCGGGTGTCGCGAACCGCTGGGACCGCGTCGCGCTGCGCACCGGGACCGGCACGACGGCCGAGCTCGCGACCTTGCGCGCGCGGCCGTCGGTCAAGCTCGTCTTCCTGCGGCTGCACGACTGGTCGGATCTGCACGGGCTATGGAACGGCGAGGTGGCGTCCGGCGGCACGGTACTGCCGACCGGCAGCCCCGCGCGGGTCGAGGACACCTACACGAGGGACAAGCTCACCAAGACGTTGACGTGGCTGATGGACCACTTCCGTCCCACGGTGATCCGCACCCAGAATCCCGCGCCGTTGAGCGGTTTCTACGCGCCAGACCCCGACAACCCCGACCACACGGCGGTCGCGCGGTTCACCAATCTCGCGGCCGAGTCGTACGAGGGCAAGGCCCAGGTGCGGAACTACCGCGGCTACGACGACGCCCAGCTCCCGACTGGCTTGGATCCGGCACTGCGCGCCGAGCGGACCAAGGCTTTCCGTGCCTACGCCGACGTCGACACGAACGTCGCGACGCTGTTCGACGACACGGCGTCCTATCTCGGCTGGCGGCAGACGATGCTGAACCGGTGGCCGTCCGGGGTGTCCTGGACCGACGGTGCCGATGAGGCGTACGCGGTTCTCGGTGACGAAGTGAAACGCTGGCGCCGGAATGTCTTCGGTGAGTGGGGAAAGCCGGTCGGACTCGGGGGCAGCGGCTTCGCGCCCGCGGTGACCGTGGCTCGTCAAGCCGATGGCAGGCTGCGGCTGTTCTCGTTGAACCGCAACACTTTCGACGTGGTCACCGCGGTACAGGACCGTTTCGGCGACTACTCCGGGTGGACGTCCTTGGGCAACCCCAACGGCCCCGGCGGCGATCAGACCGGGTTGCCCGCGGCGGGCACGGACGCGCAGGGGCGCCTGTGGTTCTTCGTGCGCAATGGCGGCGGGGGAGTGAGCGCGCGGCAGCAGAACGCGGACGGGACTTTCGGGGACTGGCAGGACATGCACGGCTGGGGCGTGCAGGACGGGCTCTCCGTCGTGTCGGCCGGCGGCCGGCTGCAGGTGTTCGCGACGCAGTGCTCGGCTCGCTTGTACGTGACGGCGACGTGTTCGATCGCGCGGCTGGTGCAGGGGGAGTCCGGCTTCGAGTGGGACACCTCGGTCGTGCCGGGAGCGGCGGCGACCGCGCCGACGGCCGTGGCCGGCACCGACGGCAAGGCGCACGTCTACTTCCGCGCGACCGGGACCGCCGCCGTGCTGATGGCGGTCGACGGCGTGGTGACCGATCTCGGCAACCCGGGCGGGCCAGGCGAGGTCGCGGCGACCGCCACAGGCGAGGTCTACGCGCGCAACGCCGCACACGGCATCAGCGCCCGCGGCGCGTCGGGGTGGCGCGCGGTCGGCGGCCACACCGAGGCCTCGCCCGCCGTCGTCGGACGCGGCGTGGTGAGCATCGGAGTGGACGGCCGGCTGACCCAGTTAGTCCACTAACCCGCAGGTCAGGGGTCGTGAGCGTTGCGGGCGGTTCTAACCC
>NZ_JBHWEB010000126.1:0-25876 GCF_042734395.1 Amycolatopsis sp. NPDC059657
ACCTGGCGACGACACCACCAACACCGAGCCCGCCAATGCCACTACCAGCGACGGCACCAACAACCAGCACCCGATCACGAACTACAGCTGGAGTATTAGAACCGGTCATACCACTCACGAGTACGTTGGTTTCATGAAGAGGTGGGGATTCTTGCTCGCGACCGCGTTCCTGGTCAGCGGGTGTGCCGAGGTCAACTCGGCGGTCGACCAGGCCAACAGCACCGCGAACAAGGTGTCGGCCTGTTCGGAGGCGCTCGGGCTGGCGGACCTCAATCCGCTGGTCGACGCGGAGAAGATCAAGGCGCGCGCCGCAGACAAGGAACGCCGCCTGCGTGAGCTCGCGGCCAACGTCAGCGATCAGGACGTGAAGAAGTCGCTGCTCACCATGGCCGACTCCTACGTCGAGGTACAGAAGGAACGTTTCGAGGACCTGGGCGTCGTCGGCCGCTGGGCCAAGCGCAACGCCGAGCGGCTCGACAGCCTTCGCCAAGCCTGCACCTAAAGACTCGTGAGTGTTGCCGACGGTTCTAGCCCAATGCTGGGTGGTTAAGGCTTGGCCTGCGTTGCCAATCGGCACGTGAGCACGCGAAACCCGAGTCGGTCAGGCCGTCGTCGGTGGCCCGGCCGCAAGCATCTTGCGTCCACAAAGGACTCAAGCGGCTGAATTTCGCCCCACGATGTCGCATTTGCCTGCTTTTTTGGGGTGGGGTGGGCGGAATGAACGGGGCGTATGTGTCGCTCAGCGTTGCGAACGCCCCGTTCGCAACGTTCAAGCACCCCTGCGGCACCCGCCGGGCAGCGGGCTTGACCGACCTGCCCGACCCTTAACTACCCGGCATGGATCTAACCGCCCGCAACGCTCACGACCCCGAGGTGACGCTCAGCTCTCGCACCTCCGGCTTGAGTGAACGCTCGAAAGCCTTACCCAAGCCCGCGAGCACCAACGCCCCGGCGCCGGCGGCGAAGAATCCCCACGCCGCGGAGCTGTGGTCGATCGCGAACCCGATCGCGGGCCCGCCGAGCGAGAGCCCGAGCCTGGTCGCGGCGTCTTGAATGCCCATCGCCTCGCCGCGGACCTGCGGCGGCGCGAGCTTGCTGACGGTCTCGGTGGTCGCCGCGAGCGTCGGCGCGCACATCAGGTTCATCGGGATCAGCGCCAGCGCGAGCAGCCACCACGGCTGGATGAACAACCCGACCGGCAACGTCAGCGCCGCGAGCAGGAACACCAGCCAGCCCTGGGAGAGCGAGCGGTGCACCGCGCCGTGCACGAGGCCGCCGATGAGCGAGGCCACGCACATCGCGATGATCACCAGGCCGGTCCATTCGACATTGCCGGTGTCGCGCAGTGCCGCGATGGCCGCGACCTCGGTGCCGATCAGCACGAACAGCGCGCCGACCGCGATCAGCAGTGTCGCGATGAACTTGCCGCGCAGCCAGCTGCGCATCGGCGGCCGTGCCTCGCCCTCCTGGGACGCGGTCTCGTCCTCGCTGCGGATCGGCGGGTTCATCAGGTAGAGCAGCAGTGACGAGACGCCGAAGGACACGCCGATCGCGGTCAGCATCAGCTGGGACGAGTACTGGGTGACCACGAAGACGGCGGCGGCCGGGCCGAACATGAACGAGACCTCGACCGAGATCGTGTCCAGCGAGAACGCGGTGCGCCGCTTGGTCTCGGGCACCAGCGCCGCGAGCACCTGACGGGCGATCGAGCCGGCGGGCACGGTCAGAATGCCGCCGGGGAGCGCGACGATCACCAGCGCGGGGAACGTCAGATAGGGCGACACCAGCCAGAACGCGGTGGTGCTGAGCCCGCAGATCACGGTCACCAGCCGCAGGCCGTAGTGATCGATCAGCCTGCCGAGCACCGGCGCCGCGACGGCGTTCCCGAGCGTGATGGCCGCGCCGACCAGCCCGGCCGCGCCATAACCCTTACCCAGGTCACCGACCACATGCAGCGTCATCGTGATGCCCATGGCTGTCATCGGGAGACGCGCGAAGAAGAACAGCAGCATCGAGCTGCGAACCCCGGGCACGGCGAGCACACGTCGGTACGGGGTCAGAGTCACAGTCCGATCACATCAAAACCTGGTACGAGCGTGCAACTAATTTTCCCCCTTGCGTCCGAGATTCTGACAGTTACTCTCATTTGAGAGTTGCTATCGAAAGGGGGCGACTATGACTTCGCCACATCCCCGCCGCTGGTGGGCCTTGGGCGCGCTCAGCGTCGTATTGATCGTCATCGGTCTCGACCTCATCGTGCTCAGCGTCGCCCTGCCGACGCTCGCGACCGATCTCCACGCCTCGACCACGCAGCTGCAGTGGTTCTCGAACGCCTACACGCTCGTGCTCGCCGCGTTGCTGCTCCCGGCGGGCCTGCTCGGTGACCGGCTCGGCCAGAAACGCCTGCTCATGGGCGCGCTCGCGCTGTTCGGCGGCGCGTCCGCCTGGTGCGCCTTCGCCGCCTCACCCGGTCAGCTGATCGTCGCCCGCGCCGCACTGGGGGTCGGCGCGGCCTTCCTGATCCCGCTGTCGATGTCGCTGGTCACCGTGCTCTTCCCGCGGGAGGAGCGTGCCAAGGCGCTGACCATCTGGGTGATGGCCAACTCGCTGGGCATCCCGCTCGGCCCGGTGCTCGGCGGCTGGCTGCTGGACAACTTCGCCTGGGGCTCGGTGTTCCTCATCAACGTGCCGCTGGTGCTGATCGGGCTGGTTTCGGTGGTCTTCCTGATCCCGTCGCTGCGCGGCTCGGGGGCCGGGCGGATCGACCTGGCGGGCATCGCGCTGTCCAGCGCCGGACTGGTCGCGTTGACCTACGGGTTCGTGCGGATCGGCGAAACGAGCTGGTCGGACGGGCTGTCCTGGCTCGCGGTCGTGGCAGGCGTTCTCCTGCTGACAGCGTTCGGGTTCTGGCAGCGGCGCGTCAGCGCGCCACTGGTCGACACCTCGTTGTTCCGCTCGCGCGAGTACACCTGGGGAGCGGTGCTGGCGACGGTCTCGTCCTTCGCGATGATGGGCCTGATCTTCGTGCTGCCGCAGCTGTTCCAGGCTGTCGAGGGCGCGGACGCGCTGATCACCGGCCTGCGGCTGCTGCCGATCATCGGCGGCCTGCTGGTCGGCGCGAAGGTCGCCGAGCGGCTGGCCGAGCGGGCGGGGCCACGCGGCATCGTCATCGTCGGCTTCATCCTGATGACCGGCGGGTTCGCGCTCGGCGCGACCACCTCGGCCGCCGACGGCTACGGCTTCGTCGCGGTCTGGGAGACGCTGATCGGGCTGAGCCTCGGCTTCACCATGCCGACGGTCACGGCCATGGCGATGAGTGCGATGAGCGACGCCCGCGCGGGCTCCGGCTCGGCGATGATCCAGGCATTGCGCCAGGTCGGCGGCACCATCGGCGTGGCAGTGCTCGGGACCGTGCTCAACTCCGGTTACCGCGACGCGGTCGACGTCACCGGCTTGCCTGGCCCGGCCGCCGAGGCGGCACGCGGGAGCGCGTCGGGTGCGGCCGCGGTGGCACAGCAGCTGAACTCGCCGGGGCTGCTGGCGTCGGCGCGCGACGCGTTCGTGTCGGGGATGGACGCGACACTGTGGACTTCCGCGGGGTTCGGCGTGCTGGGGATCTTGCTGTCGGTGGTGTTCCTGCCGCGTCAGGTGAAGGAGGCGGCACAATCGGAACATGACTTCGTCGCGATCTGAGCAGCCTGTGGGCTTGCGCGAACGCAAGAAGGCCAAGACGCGTGACGCCATCCAGCGGCACGCGTTGCGGCTGTTCCGCGAACAGGGTTACGCGGCGACGACGGTCGACCAGATCGCCGAAGCGGCCGAGATCTCGCCGAGCACCTTCTTCCGGTACTTCCCGACCAAAGAGGACACCGTGCTCTACGACGGCCTCGACCCGGTGCTCATGCGCGTGTTCGCCGAGCAGCCGCCGGAGCTGTCGCCGACCGCGGCGATCAGGGCCACGATGCGGCAGGTGTTCGACAGCCTCGCCGGTGAGGACTGGCAGATCGAGCAGGACCGGCAGCGCCTCACCTTCGAGGTCCCGGAGCTGCGTGCGCGCGCGATGGCGCAGTTCGTCGACGGCATCACGATGCTCGCCGAGGGCGCCGCGGCCAGGGTCGGCCGGTCACCCGAGGACTTCGAGGTGCGCAACTGGGCGGGCGCGATCATCGGCGTCATCCTCACCGCGATGATCGACCGCCAAGACGACGGCTACCTGCGCCTCGAAGAGGCCCTCATCCATCTCGAGGCAGGCCTGCCGTTGTAAGTAACATTGAGTACTCCCACCACGAGGTAAGCGGGCCCGCCATATGTCGACATATGGCGGGCCGCGCTGCGTCTGGTGGGAATGAAGATGTTTCATGCGACTGGTGGTGCGTCGGTGGGGGACCCCCACCCGTCTGGAGCAGTCTCGACACGCCGTCCTGCGGAGTGACGCGGCCCGAACCTGGATCAATGCATTCGGATGAGTGAGTGGATTTGCTCCAAAGGGTGACGAGGTGACGGTACGCGTTTTTTGAGTTCGATCAAGTTGATCTTCCGGGGTAAGGGCAAGATCAACTTGTTAATCAATTGAGGTCAATCCCTCCATCTTTGAATCCGGCACGTAAGGGTTAGAAAGCGGCACTAACCGGTGATCGGCTGGTGGTTCTCCGATACGGCGAGTACGCATTACCCCGTTGGGTCCATGAGGCCAGGAGGTAGGAATGAAAGGCAAATTTGCCCGAACGATTGCGGTCATCGCGACCGGCAGTCTGCTGGCGGTGGCCTCGGGCGGTATGGCCGTCGCAAGCCCGGTCGGCGGTCACGGGTCGTCGAGCACCGAGGCGGCTTTCGCTCAGGTTCTGAAGCAACGGGACGATCTCACGAAGATCGCCTACGCCGGTGATGTCGCAGGCACGAAGAGTCAGCTCAAGAAGCTCACTCCGCTGCTGGCCGATCTCGCCGCCGGTAAGAAGTACGCGATCCAGGTGGAGTCCCAGGACCTCGCCGTCGACGCGAAGGCCCGCTCCAGCGAGGTCAGCAGGGTGCTGACGACGCCGGGTGCGACGCCGCGTCAGCTGCCGCCGCTGCCGGACATCGGCGCGCTGCTGCCCGACCTGCCGCCGCCGCTGAACGTGGTCAGCGACTTGCTCAAGACGCTCCTCAACGCGCTGACGGGCTTGCTGTCCAGCCTGCTCAAGGCGCTCCCGATTCCGCTCCCGCTGCCGGCGCTGCCTGTACCGGGCTTGCCGACACCGGCGCTTCCGGTTCCGCTGCCCACGCCGTAGCGGAACCCGAATCGGGGGAGCCCGAGGCCGGTGCGGAAAGGAGCCGCACCGGCCTCGGGCTTTCCGCATGCTATTCCTTGCTCAAGCCGAGCCTGAGCGCGCCCGCCGCTTCGGAAACCGCCTCGCGGAATCGAGTGCCGACGCCGAGGAAATTGACGTAACCGTGAATGAGGTCGTCCTGACGGCTCAATGCGACGGAAACGCCGGCGTCTTGAAGCTTTTTCGCATAAGCCTCGCCTTCGTCGCGCAGCGGGTCGAAACCGGCGGTCGCGATATAGGCGGGCGGTAAGCCGGAAACGTCCTCCGCGAGCAGCGGTGACGCGAGCGGATCGGTCTCGTCGGCCTGGTAGTGGCCGCTGAACCAGTCCATGCTCTCGTCGGTGAGGAAGAAGCCGATCCCGAATATCTCCCGCGACCGGCGGCGCGTCGAGAAGTCGGTGGCCGGGTAGAACAGCAGCTGGAACTTCGGCGCCGGGCCGCCGCGTCGCGTGGTCATCTGCGAGACGACAGCGGCGAGGTTGCCGCCCGCGCTGTCGCCACCGACCGCGATCCGCACCGGATCGGCACCGAGCTCGCTCGCCTTGGCATGCGCGTAGTCGAACGCGGCGATGCAGTCTTCCGGCGCGGCCGGCCACGGGTGGTCGGGCGCGAGCCGGTACTCCACCGACAGCACGCGCACGCCCGCGTGCTTCGCCAGGAACCGCGCGGTGTTGTCGTGGCTGTCGCGATCACCGATCACCCAGCCGCCGCCGTGGTAAAAGACCAGCAGGCCGGACGGCTCGGCCAGCCCGGCAGGCGTGTACAGCGTGGCCGGGATGTCGCCGCCGGGCCCGGGGATCGCCAGCTCGCGGGTCGCCATCGGCCCGATCGGCTTCCCGCTGACCAGGTGCCTGGCCGCGGCGAGGTTCTTCCTGGACTGCGCGACGTCGCCGTTGGACAGTTCGGCTCCGCTCAATTGCTGAAGCCGAAGCAGCAATTGAGCGTCGAGTGCGAGTTCCTGACCGTCCAGCCGGACCGGTTTACCTGCGATGAGCCTGCGCAGCGGCCTCGGCAGGCCATAGATGACCTGCGACAACGCGGCTTGGATCCGGATCTGCACTGGAATGGCCATGCCTGGAGGCTACTTGTGAGTAGGTATCGACGCCAGGTGTGACACAGGACTCCGTCCCAAACCCTGGTCCTCCAGTTAAGTGGAGGGGTTAGCCTCGAAGGCGTGAGTTCTTCAGCGGCGGTCAAGGTGCTCGGTATCGGTGGTTCGCTTCGCGACGGTTCGCAGTCGGAGCGGGCGCTCCAGATCGCGCTCGCCGGTGCCGAAGCGGCGGGCGCGCGGACGAGCCTGATCACCGGGCCGGACCTGGTGCTGCCGTTCTACGACGCGGCCATCCCCGAGCGCACGGAGAACGCCGAGCGGCTGATCGAGGCCGTGCGCGACGCGGACGGCATCATCGTCGTCTCACCCGGCTACCACGGCGCGCTGTCCGGTCTGGTCAAGAACGCGCTCGACTACATCGAAGACCTGCGCGACGACCAGCGCCCGTACCTCGACGGCCGCGCGGTCGGACTCGCCGCGGTCGCGTTCGGCTGGCAGGCCGCGGTGACCACGCTGGACCAGCTGCGCACGATCACGCACGCGCTGCGTGGCTGGCCGACTCCGCTCGGCGGCTCGGTCAACACGGCCGAGGTCAAGTTCGACGAAGCGGGCGGCGCGTCGGAGGAGAAGGTCGTGCGGACACTGCGGCTCATCGGCCGCCAGGTGACCGAATTCGCTCAGCGGAACGCCCGCGCCTAAGTCATCGGATATTCCGTCAAGTGACGCCTGCCATGTGGTGGTAATGCTTCACGCATCCGTGATGTTGTTACCACCGTGACGCTCAATGGGGCGTGTCTGACATGGAGGTAGGCAAGAAATGACGCAGGCGATCTACACCGCGGTGGCGACGGCGACCGGCGAAGGACGCAACGGCGAGGTGACGTCCTCCGACGGCGTCATCGACGAGTCGCTGGCGATCCCCAAGGAGATGGGCGGCCCCGGTGGGGACAAGACGAACCCCGAGCAGCTCTTCGCCGCCGGTTACTCGGCCTGTTTCCTGAGCGCGGTCCAGATGGTCGCCCGCGTCGGCAAGGTCAAGATCGAGCAGACCTCCGTCACCGCCGAGGTCGGCGTGTTCAAGCAGGGCGAGGGATTCGGTCTCGGTGTCGACCTCAAGGTCAACCTGCCCGGTCTGGACCAGGCCGCCGCCGACCAGCTGGTCGAGCAGGCGCACAAGGTCTGCCCGTACTCGAACGCGACCCGCGGCAACATCGAGGTCAACCTCACCGTCACGGTCTGAGTTCCGCTTCCGCCAAGGCCACTCCGCTGCTCACAGCGGGGTGGCCTTCGTCGTACTACCGTCGGGAACATGGCTCTGCACGAGGGAAAGCCGCCTGCCCGGCGCGGCGGGACGAATCCGTTGCACGTCGACAATCCGGCGCTGGCCGCCGGGATCACGCTGCCGCACACCCGGCTCGGGGACGATCCGCTGCCAGCCGACACGGCGCTGCGGCTGGTGCGTGACGAGCTGATGCTCGACGGCAACGCCCGGCTCAACCTGGCCACCTTCGTCACCACGTGGATGGAGCCGGAGGCCGTCCGGCTGATGGCTGAATGCGTCGACAAGAACATGATCGACAAGGACGAGTACCCGCAGACGGCCGAGCTCGAGCGGCGCTGCGTGACGATTCTCGCCGACCTGTGGAACGCGCCGGACCCGGCAGCGGTGATGGGCTGCTCGACCACCGGGTCGTCCGAGGCCTGCATGCTCGCGGGCATGGCGTTCAAGCGCCGCTGGTCCAAACTCGGCCGGGCGGGGCGGCCGAACCTGGTGATGGGCGCGAACGTCCAGGTGTGCTGGGAGAAGTTCTGCGAGTACTGGGAGGTCGAACCGCGGCTCGTGCCGATGGACGGCGACCGCTTCCACCTCACGGCCGACGAGGCCGTCGCGCGCTGCGACGAGAACACGATCGGCGTGGTCGCCATCCTCGGCTCGACCTTCGACGGCAGCTACGAGCCGATCGCCGAGATCACCGCCGCGCTGGACGCGCTGCAGGAGCGGACCGGCCTGGACATCCCCGTGCACGTCGACGGCGCTTCGGGGGCGATGATCGCGCCGTTCCTCGACCCCGACCTGGTCTGGGACTTCCGGCTGCCTCGCGTGGCGTCGATCAACACCTCGGGGCACAAGTACGGGCTGGTCTATCCGGGAGTCGGCTGGGCGATCTGGCGCGACAAGGCGGCGCTGCCCGCGGAGCTGGTGTTCAACGTCAACTACCTCGGCGGCGACATGCCGACATTCGCGTTGAACTTCTCACGGCCCGGCGCCGAGGTGGCCGCGCAGTACTACACCTTCGTCCGGCTCGGCCGCGACGGTTTCCGTGCCGTGCAACAGGCTTCGCGTGACGTGGCGACGTACCTCGCCTCGGGCATCGAGGCGTTGGGGCCGTTCTCGCTGCTCACGCGTGGCGACCAGTTACCGGTGTTCGCCTTCATGGTGAAGCCCGACGTCGGCTACACGGTGTTCGACGTCTCGCGGCGGCTGCGCGAGCGCGGGTGGCTGGTGCCCGCTTACACGTTCCCGGAGAACCGGACGGACCTCGCGGTACTGCGGATCGTGGTGCGCAACGGGTTCACCCGCGACCTCGCCGACCTGCTGCTGGCCGATCTCGGCCGGGTGGTCTCGGAGGGCATTGTGACGACACCCGCGAGCGGTACCGCGTTCCATCACTAGTCGGCTAAATTCGGCCTATGGGAGTAGCCCGAGATGAGCGCCGCGCACTGTGTGACCTGTTCGAAGAGCTGGGCCCGGACGCGCCGACGCTGTGCGAAGGCTGGTCGACTCGCGATCTCGCGGCCCACCTGGTGATCCGCGAGCACCGCGTCGACGCCGCACCCGGCCTCGTCGTGCCCGTGTTCGCCAAGCACACCGAGCGCGTCCAGAACGACTACGCCCAGCGGCCCTGGACCGAGCTGGTCTCGACCGTCCGCTCCGGCCCGGCCTGGTACTGGCCGACCTCCTTCGGCGCACTCGACGAGCTGACGAACACAGCCGAGTTCCTGGTCCACCACGAGGACGTCCGCCGCGCCCAGCCCGACTGGGCCCCGCGCCCCGCCGACACCTCACGCGACAAAGCAGCCTGGGCCTCGGTCAAGCAGTCGGCCAAGATGTTCTTCCGCAAGAGCGGCGTCGGCGTGACACTCCGAACCCCGGGCGGCCAGTCGGTGATCGCCCACGGCAACGGCGAAGCGGTCACGGTACTGGGCGAGCCGATGGACCTGCTCCTGTACTCGTTCGGCCGCTCAGCGGTCCGCCTTTCCTTCGAGGGCACGGAATCCGCGATCGCCTCGCTCCAAGACACCTCGCGCGGCCTGTAATCCCGGGGCTTGGGTTGCGAGCAGCGTCGGCTGAGCGCACAAACGCCACTTATGCAACGCTCAGCGACACATAAGCCTCGTTCGTTCCGTCCAGCCAGCGCGGAAAGTTGCACAAAAGCGACAAAGCGGGACAAAACTTGCCGATATGAGTCCTTTATGGACGCTCACTGGACGTTGTCGGCGACGCTTGGACCGAGTTGATCTTCGTGAGGCGCGACTTTGTCGCAACGCTGACCTTGAACGTTGTGAACGCCCCGTTCACAACGTTCGCGCGAGTGGAGTCCACAAAGGACTCCGGGTTGGGCGATTTGCTCGGCTGAAGCCAGGGCCTTGGCGTCGGAACCGGGCGCCCATCGGCGAAATTCGAACGGCCCTACCTAAGAACAACCCCCCCACCCGCCCTGGGGGCTCCGCCCTGCAACAGTCTACCGACCGTCACCGACGAAACCCCCGGATCAGGGGAGTTATCCACAGGGTCACCCGATTGTGGATAACAACTGTGGAAGATTCAACTACTCAGCGCAATCCGAGTGCACGCAGCGCGAACCCGACCTCGATCGACGTCTGCTTGATCGTCTCGGCGATCACCAGCGAGCCGTGGCCGGCGTCGTAACGGTAGAACTCGAAAGACGCGTCGCGGGCCGCGAGACGGCTCAGGTAGTTCTCGATCTGGCGGATCGGGCAGCGCGGGTCGTTGTCGCCCGCGAGCACGAGCACCGGCGCGGTCACCGCGTCGACGTAGGTGATCGGCGAGCATTCCTTGTACACCGCGGGCACGGTCTCCGGCGAGCCGCCGAAGAGCGCGCGGTCGAACGAGCGCAGCTGCTCCATCTCGTCTTCGTACGCGGCGACGTAGTCCGCCACCGGGACGCCGGCGATGCCCGCCGCCCACCGCTCCGGCTGGGTGCCCAAGGCGAGCAAAGACAAGTAGCCGCCCCAGGACGCGCCGTTCACCACGCACTTGGCGGCGTCGGCGAGTCCACTTTGGACAGCCCAGTCGTGCACGGCGGCGACGTCTTCGAGTTCGGTCAGGCCGGGACGGCCTTCGATGGCGTCACGCCAGGCCGAGCCGTAGCCGGTCGAGCCGCGGTAGTTGACCTCCACGACAGCGAAGCCGGCGTCGAGCCACAGCGCGCGGTACGCCGAGAACCGGTCTTCGTCGGCCGCGTGCGGGCCGCCGTGCAGCGAGAACACCGTCGGGAGCGGACCTTCCGGCGCGTCGGAAGGGCGCGAAATCAAAGCGTGGATCTGCCCGCCGGCACCGTCCACGAAGGCGTCCGTCATCGGCGAGGAACCCGGCGCCTGGTCGCCGGGCGGCTCCAGCAGCACGGTGTCGGTGCCGTCGGCGGCGCGCACGCGGATCGCGGGCGGGCGCGCGGCGTTGGACCAGCCGTATTCGACGGTGCCGTCGGGGCGCACGCCAGCGCCGCCGATCCGGCCAGGCGGAGTGTCCAAAGAGGACAATGAACCGGTGGCGAGATCGTAGCGGTACAGCGAACTGCGTCCCTGGTGGAAATGCGCGACCAGCAGTGCGTCGGCCTGCGGGTACCAGCCCGCGGCGACTTCGCCTGGCAGGTCGAGCGAGATCTCGGTCTCGGTGTCGGCCTCGACGTCCCAGATCAGCAGTTCCTCGCGCCCACGCCGCTCGTGCAGCACGAGCAGCCTCGCGTCCCCACGCACCGGCGAGAACTCCAGCGCGGAAAGTCCCTTGCCCTCGCCGTCCCACTTGTCCGCGACGACGGCGAAATCGCCGGTCTTCAGCACCCGCAGCGCCGGGTGCCGCGAGTCACCGTGCTCGGAGTGCGAGATCACGAGCAGCCGCTCGTCGCGCGACATCGACGCGATCCCCGCGTCGTCCTCGCTCGAGTAGAACAGCTTGGTCTCGCCTTCGGCGTGGGTGAACAGCTTGCTGCCGTCGTCGGTCGAAACCCCGACCGCGATCACCGAGTCGCCGATCTCGAGCCCGGCGGGGTAACCGTCGTGCACGTCAGGGATCGCCGGTGCGGCCTCGGCGCCGCCCGCGAACGGTTCACGCACCCACGAGCCGAACTCGTCGCCGTCGGTGTCGTTGAACCACCAGATCCACTGCCCGTCCGGCGACGGCACGGCGTGCATGGTGCCGTTCGGCCGGTCGGTGACGCGGCGGTGCTCGCCGGTCGCGCGGTCCCAGGCGTAGACCTCCCAGACCCCGCTGGCGTTGGAGACGTAGATGTTCGCGTCCGGTGCGTCGATCGCCCAGTCCGGGACCGAGATCCGCGACGCGTGGAACCGCGCGCGCCAGCGGCTTTCGGCCGCTGCGTCGTCGAAGAGGCGGTCCGGGACCGCCGCGGCCGGAAACTGGGGTGCCGATTGCGTGCTCACCCCTCGATCCTGCCACCTCTGAGCCGTACTGTGTGCGGGGTGCTGGAGGGTTACGCGCCGGGCTACGCGCAGGACGCGATTTCGATGATGGCCGCGCGCCGCGCCGGTGACCGCGCAGCGTTCGTCATGCCTCATCTGAATCCGGCCGTCACGCTGCTCGACGTCGGCTGTGGACCCGGCACCATCACCACCGGCCTGCTGCCGGCCGGCCGGGTCATCGCCGTCGACACCGAGCCGTCCCAGCTCGTTTACGCCCGTCGCAAGCACCCGAGATCCAAAGTAGAGTTCCTCGCCGCGTCGGCGTACGCGCTGCCGCTCGACGACGCCAGCGTCGACATCGTCTTCGCGCACGCGCTCTTCGAGCACCTGGCGGATCCGGCGCGGGCGCTGGCGGAGTTCAGACGGGTACTGAGCGTCGGCGGCACGCTCGCACTGTCCACATCGGACTGGAGCAGGGCCAAACTCCGCCCCAAGACGGCGAATGTGGACGCCGCGCTGCGCGGTCACTATCTGTTGCGCCGCCGCGCGGGCGGCGACCCGTTCGCCGGAAAGCATCTGCCCGCCCAGGTGCAGCAGGCTGGTTTCACGGACGTCCGCACGCATACCCGCTACCGCGTCGACCAGTCCTACAAGGACCTGGCCAACTACGTCGAGCAACGTCTCATCGCCGCATTGGAGCAAGACACGCCCGACCGCGACCAGCTCGCCAGCGCCGCGCGCTCGGCGTGGACGTGGTCGCGTGGCCCCTCTGGCGATTTCACCCAATGCTGGGTGGAAGTGCTCGCGACCAAGTAGAGGTGAGCTCAATGCGGGGGTCTGGGGGTTCGACCCCCAGAGGACAAAAAGAAAGAGACCCATGTTCGCGCGTTCCGCGAACACAGATCTCCCTCTTTCGTCGGGGTGGCGGGATTCGAACCCACGACCTCCTCGACCCGAACGAGGCACGCTACCAAGCTGCGCCACACCCCGGTTACTGATTTGGAGCGGCAAGCCGCTCCTCGGGTCGTTGAGAAGTCTAGCGGACGGCTTTTCGGACCTGACGTGGGGTGGCTTGGGGCGTCTTGTCCCTGGCCACCAGGGTCAGCAGGCTCGCTTCCGGCGGGCAGGCGAACCGCACCGGCGCGAACGGCGAAGTGCCCAGCCCGGCCGACACGTGCAGCCACATGTGAGCGCCCCAGCGCGACGCGCCACGCGCGCGGGTCCGGTCGAGGTCGCAGTTGGTCACGAGCGCCCCGTAGCCGGGGACGCGCAGCTGGCCGCCGTGCGTGTGCCCGGCCATGACGAGGTCGTAGCCGTCGGCCGCGAAGGTGTCGAGCACGCGCGGCTCCGGCGAGTGGGTGACGCCCAGCCGGAGTGTCGCCGTGCGGTCGGCGGGCCCGGAGATGTCGGTGTAGCGGTCGCGACGCAGGTGCGGGTCGTCGACGCCCGCGCAGAAGATGTCCTGGCCAGCCACCTCGACCGTCCGCCGGACGTGGGTCAGGTCGACCCAGCCGTGCTCGATGAACGCGGCGCGCAGGTCACGCCAGGGCAGGTGCTCGCCGTGGATGCGCTTCTTGCTGCCCTTGGGCATCAGGTACCGCGCCGGGTTCTTCGGCTTGGGCGCGTAGTAGTCGTTGCTCCCGAAGACGAACACGCCCGGCCGATCCAGCAACGGCCCGAGTGCGCGCAGCACGGACGGCACGGCCTGGTGATGCGAGAGGTTGTCGCCGGTGTTGACCACGAAATCGGGGTCCAGCTCGTCGAGCGCGGCCACCCAGCGCTGTTTCGACACGTGCCCCGGCAGCATGTGCAGATCGGACACGTGCAGCACCTTGATCGGCCGCGAGCCCGGCGTCAGCACGGGCAGCTCCGCGGTGCGCAACGTCCAGTGCCTGCGCTCGATCCCGGCGGCGTAACCGAGCGTCGCGGCGCCTAAGGCGACCGTTCCCACTGCTAGGCGTTTTACCGTCGATCCTTTGTCACTCTGCGTGCTCACGAGATCTAGGATACGTGCTCGCTTCTTGAAACCCCGAAAGCCTCTTTCGGAAGGTCCACACCTTCCGAAAGAGGCTTTCGGGGTTTTATCGCCTAGCGCGTGTATTGCGGGTCTTCCGGAGGCAGGGGAAGTATGGGCTGGCCTTCCAGGATCTTCGTCATGGCTTGGAACCAGGTTCGCGCCGGGACCTTGCCGCCGTACATGTTGCCGGTGGTGGTCTTGGTGGCGTACGCGCCACCGGGGCCGCCGTCGTTGATGCCGCCGTTGGGGAAGTCAGGGCGGAACACCATCGCCGCACCCGCGAGCTGCGGGGTGGCCGCGACGAAGGTCGCCGAGCCGTTGTTCTGCGTGGTGCCGGTCTTGCCGATCATCGGCCGGTTCCAGCCGAACTGGCCTGCCGCGCCCGCCGAGGTGCCGCTGCCCTGGTCGTCCTTGCTCATGCCGACGGCGAGGGTGTTCGCGAGCCCCTCGGGGATCACCTGCTCGCAGGCGGCTTCCTTGATCTCCTTGGGCTGGCCGGTGCGGTCGCTGACCGAAGCGATCGGAGTCGGCGGGCACCACTTGCCGCCACTCATGATCGTCGCCGCCACGTTGGCGAGCTCAAGGCCGCTGACCGGGCTCACGCCGAGCGTGAACGCGCCAGTGCCCGGGTAGCCCGCCTTCGGGCCGTAGAGCTGGGTCTGGGTCTGGTTCTTGTTCACGTCGTCGGACTTCGGGTCGACCGGGCCACCGTTGGCGTTGCTGGCCATCGTCTCGCGCAGGCCGAGCTTGCTGGCCATGTCGAGCACCGGGCCCATGCCGGTCTTCTCTTCGAGGATCACGAAACCGGTGTTCGGTGAGGTCGCGAGCGCCTGCTGCAAGGACATCTGCGGCGCGTAACCGTCGCCCGCGTTCTTCAAGCAATACCAACGGGTTTTGCCCTTGAAGAACGGACAGGCCGGGTTGTCCGAGCCGACGAACACGTTCGACACATGGAAAGTCGGAGTGTCGATGTTGCTGTAGATGCCGGCGACGCCCTTGTCGAGCGCGGCCGCAGACGTGAAGATCTTGTAGCTCGACCCCGCGCCGGAAACGTTCCACACGCCCGAAGGCAGCGTGTACGTCGTCTGACCCTTGTCTTTTTCGTTGCCGTAGTCGCGGTTCGCGGCCAGCGCCACTACTTCATGCCGGTCTTTTCCTGGTTTCACCAGTGAAAGCGTGTTCGCGATGTTCGGCTGGTTCTTGTCGACCTGGCCCTCCGCGGCGGCCTTGGCCTCGTGGTTGGCGCGCGGGTCCAAAGTGGTCTTGATCGTGTAGCCGCCGGTCTTGATGTCGTCTTCGGTCATCCCGGCCTTGAGCAAGTACTCGTAGGCGTACTGGCAGAAGAAGCCTTCTTCCGGCCCGGCACCGACGCAGTTCGAGGCTGGCTTCTGCGGCTGGCCTTCGACGACGCCGAGTCCCTCGGCCTTGAACTTCTCCGCGTCCGCCTTGGCGAGCTTCTGGTTCTCCACCATGCGGTCCAGCACCAGGTTGCGGCGCTGCAGCGCCTTGTCAGGGTGGTTCCACGGGTCGAACACCGCGGGGTTGTTGACCAGCCCGGCGAGCAGCGCGGCCTGCGGGACGGTCAGCGCCTCGGGGGTGGTGTTGAAGTACGCGTGCGCGGCCGCGCCGATGCCGTAGATCTGGCGGGAGAATTCGACGATGTTGAGATAGCCCGCGAGGATCTGCGGCTTCGTCATCTTCGTCTCGAGCTGGATCGCGATCCGCGCTTCCTTGAGCTTGCGCGCGATCGACGCCTCCTGCGCCTTCTGCTGGCCGATCTTGTTGCCGCGGTAGACGATGTTGATCAGGTAGTTCTTGACGTACTGCTGGGTCAGCGTCGACGCGCCCTGCTGGTCGCCGCCCGCGGTGTTGCTGACCGCGGCGCGCAGGGTGCCCGTCCAGTCGACGCCGTGGTGGTCGTAGAACCGCTTGTCCTCGGTCGAGACCAGCGCCCACTGCATCGCCGGGTTGATCTGGTTCTCGGTCACCGGCAGGCGATATTGGTCGTACAACGTCGCGATCGCCTTGCCGTCGGCGTCTGTGACAGTGGTCACAAGGGGCGGCGGGATGTCAGCGAGATCGGACGACGTCCGGTCGACCGTCTCACTCGCCTGGTTCGACATGACCCCCGCGGCGCCCACGACCGGGAACAACACACCGGCGACGAGGACACCCGCCAGTATGCAAAGACCGAGCAGTTTCAGCAGACCGTCCGTTTTCCGCACGTGATCAGGGTACGCGGAGGCGGTTAGACCACGGTGACCTCGTGCCACCACCAGGTCCATTCCAGTGACAAAAGCGACCCCGTGTGGTCACCAGTGGTAACGAAAGGCATTCTAGGGCTGGCGGACGGAACCGAGGGACCTTACAGTCCGTCAACGTCTCACGAAGAGAAGCCAGCGACCGGGTGATCAACCTGGTACTGGCACTCCGGCACCGGGGAGGTGCCGGTTTCACCGACGTGAGCAGAGTAGACGCGCTCGCGGGGGCTTGAGCGGTATTTGCCCCTGTTGGTGTGTCGACACCAGGTAGGGAGCTGGGGGTATGGAAACCAACCAGTCGAGCTGGCGAATCGACGCCTCGTGCCGGGACGCTGACCCGGATGGGTTGTTCGTTCGCGGTGCGGAGCAGAACCGGGCTAAAAGCGTGTGCATGGGCTGCCCGGTCCGTACCGAATGTCTCGCTGAAGCACTCGACAATCGAATCAGTTTCGGGGTCTGGGGTGGGATGACCGAACGCGAGCGGCGTGCGCTGCTGCGTCGGCGTCCCGACGTCATCAACTGGCGTGACCTGCTCGAATCGGCGAAGAGAGAAGCGGACGAGCGTGAGGGACGCGTCGTCCGCGTTTCTTAAATTACTAAAAGAGGGGGAACGTAAGCGCGGTCCGCGCTTACGTTCCTGACAGGCGGTCTCCGATATCGCGGAGTCCCTCTATGTCGTGGACGTCGCTGGGGAGCGCGGGCACGCGGACCAGTGGAACTTCCGGATGCGCGCGGGTGAACCTCGCGAGCAGCCGGGACTCCCGCTCGGCCAGTGCGACGCGGTCGGCGTGCAGCCGCAGCACGGCCACGGCCAGCGGGGCGTTCGTGCCGCCCTTCTCCAACGAGTCCGCGGCGGCGGTCGCCTCGCCTGCCGAGAGCGACGCCAGCACCGGGTGCGTCCGGTTCGCGACGAGCCCGGCCAGTGGCATGGCCTCGTCCGAAAGCCGCTCGACGAAGTAGCTCGCCTCGCGCAGCGCGTCCGGCTCCGGGGCGGCGACCACGATGAACGAGGTGCCCTCGGAACGCAGCAGCTCCGCTGTCTTGCGCGCACGCTCGCGGAAACCGCCGAACATGCTGTCGAAGGCCTGCATGAACGCCGACGCGTCGGCCAGCAGCTGACCGCCGATGATCGTCGAAACCGCCTTGGCGAACATGGTGAACCCGGCGGTGACCACCTTGCGCAGGCCCCAGCCGCTGGCCTTCGCCGGGCCGGTGAGCAGCCGGATCATCCGGCCGTCGAGCGCACTCGAAAGCCGGGTCGGCGCGTCGAGGAAGTCCAGCGCGGACCGGCTCGGCGGGGTGTCGACGATGATCAGGTCCCACTCGTCCGTCGCCGCGAGCTGGCCGAGCTTTTCCATCGCCATGTACTCCTGCGTGCCGGAGAACGACGTGGAAATCGTTTGGTAGAACGGATTCTGCAGAAGCTGCTCGGCGCGCTCCGGGCCAGCGTGCTTGCGGACCATGTCGTCGAACGTGCGACGCATGTCCAGCATCATCGCCCACAGCTCGCCCTTGGGCTCGAAACCGTCGACGCTCACCTGCCTCGGGTGGTTGCCGAGTTCCTTGAGCCCCAACGCCTGCGCGAGCCTGCGTGCCGGGTCGATGGTGAGCACCACCGTCTGCCGTCCGCGCTCGGCCGCGCGCAACGCCAGCGCGGCCGCGGTCGTCGTCTTGCCGACACCGCCGGAACCGCAGCACACGATGACGCGGCTCTTCGGGTCGTCGATCAGTGCGTCGATGTCCAGTTCCATCAGCGCACCCCCTGCTCGGTCAATGCTTCGGCGAGTTCGTACAGCGCGGCGACATCGATGCCATCGGTCAGATCGGGCAGCTCGAGCGTCGGCAGATCCGCTTCGGCGAGCTGTTCGCGCGCGCGTTGCTCGGCGGCGACGCGGATCGCGTGTTCCACGGTCTCCTCGACGAGCGCGTCGAGCGTCTCGTCCGGCAGCTTCAAGCCGGTCGCGGCGAGCCCGGCGCGGACACGGGAGGCGTCGACGCGGCCATCGGCGGCCGCGGTGATCGAGCGCGCCGGCAGCCGCGGCGGGCGCACCCGGTTGGTCAGCACCGCGCCGGGGCGCAGATCGGCGCCGTCGAGCTCGGCGACGCCTTCGACGGTCTCGCGGACCGGCATTTCTTCCAGCAGCGTCACCAGATGCACCGCGGTCTCACCGGAATGGAGCAGCCGGACGACGCCGTCGGCCTGGCCGCGGATCGGGCCGGTCTTGGCGAGATCGGTGAGCGCCTTCGTCACGTCGAGGAACTTGACCACCCGCCCGGTCGGCGGCGAGTCGACGACGACGGCGTCATAGGTGTACCTGCCGTCGGACTCGGTGCGCCCGACGCATTCCTTGATCTTCCCGGTGAGCAGGACATCGCGCAGGCCGGGCGCGAGCGTGGTCGCGAACTCGATCGCGCCCATCCGCCGCAGCGTCCGGCCCGCGAAACCCAGGTTGTAGAACATCTCGAAGTACTCGAGCAGCGCCGCTTCGACATCGATGTGCAGCGCACGCAGCTCGCCGCCGCCGGGGGTCGACGCGATGCGCTGCTCCGCGTACGGCAGCGGCTCGGTGTCGAAGAGCTGCGCGATGCCCTGACGGCCTTCGACCTCGATCAGCAGCACCCGCCGCCCGCTGTGCGCCAGCGCCAGCCCGAGCGCGGCGGCCAAAGTGGTCTTACCCGTCCCGCCCTTGCCGCTGACGAAATGCAGCCGGGTTCTGGCGAGTTCGTCGGTCCAGCCGGCCAGGGAAGTCGTCACCTTCTCAGCGTAGGTCACCGATCAGCTCGCCAGCATCATGACGCTGACCGCAGCGGCGGCCACCGCGACGATCACCCAGGTCAGCACCCCTGGCAGCACGGTGAGCATCAGCACAGCCGTGAGGATCAGCACGGTCACGCCGATCGCCCCGCCGATCGCGACCTGACCCGAGCTGCCGGTCCGGTCCCTGATCTTGGCCATCACGATGAGTACCAAGGGCACCCCGACGACACCCCACCCGACCGCGGCCACGACCCGCCAAGCTTCCACGCCCCCACGCTATCGGGCCAAAAAAATCCCAATGCGGCATTGGTCAGTTTTCAGCACGCCAATGTGGCTTTCGTCAGCTCAAACCTGACGAAAGCCACATTGGGATTTTTTTCAGCTGCCCAGTGGGCCGGCCGGGTGGCAGGGGACCGGGCGGGCGTGGGCGGGGTCGAGGGCGTTGAGGACGTGGCCCGCCGCGTTGCGGTCGGCGGCGAGGCCCGCGTGCTCGGCGAAGTCGAGTGGGCAGGTGTCCTGGAGGACGATGTTGCGGACGTTGGGGCCGGTGCCCTTGCCGCTGGTGTACGGGATGACCAGCTCGTCGTAGCGGGTGACGATGTTCGTGTACTGCACGCCCGGCTGGAACTGGCCGTTGCCGCTCTTCATCTTGGTCAGGAAGTCGGAGTCCTGAAGGAACTCCACACAGGACCCGCAGAGCGGGTTGAGCAAGGGATCGACGATCGGCTGGCCCCACTTGTAGACACGCGAAAGGCCGTAGAGCGTGGTGCCGTCCCACAGCGGGGTGAGCCCGACGTACTTGTCCACTTTGGACGCTCCGCCGAGGAACTTGACGTAGTAGCTAGGCATCACGGTGCCCTCGGAGTGGCCGAGGATGCTCACCTTGGCCGCGCCGGTCGCGTCGAGGACCTTGTCGACGAAGCGGGAGAACTCGGCCGCGCTGTCTTCCATGCGGGCCAGGCCGCCTGGTTGGTAGACGGGCAGCGGCTCACCGGGAACGCCGTAGGTCAGCGAGAAAACGCAGTAGCCGTTGTTCTTCAGTAGTGGGCTGTAGGTCTGCCAGTTGACGGTCTGGTTGGCGCCGAGGCCGTGCACCAGCACGACCGGGCTCGGGTGGGCCGCGCTCGGGCGGCAGGACCAGTCGTTGGCCCCAGGTGGCGGGCCACCGGGGTTGGCGAGCTGTGCGGGCACGGCCGCCAGCAGGCTCCATGGCACCGGCAAGGTCGCGGCCTGTGCGACCGGCGTGGCGAGCAAGGCCAGCGCGATGGCCAGGATGACGGCTGATAGGGACTTCACTGTCCGCATGCCCACTCCTACCTACTTGTGAGTAGGTAGGAGTGAAGCACATCACGTTTGAAAGTGCCAGACCGCTACTGACGTGGGGCGACGGGTCCCATCGGCACGCACGGGACCGGCGAGGCGTGCGGCGGATCGAGCGCGTTGAGGACGTGGCCGAGCGCGTTCGGGTCGACCGGCATGCCGACGTGGTTCACGTGGTCCTCGGCGCAGGCGTCCTGCAGGACGATGTTCGTGCCTTCGCCCAGCCCGCTGGTGTACGGCACGATGTTCTGGTCGTACATCGTCACGATGTTCGTGTAGGCGACGTCCGGCAGGAACATCCCGCCTTCTCGCATGCGCGCCAGCAGATCCGAGCCGGTGAGCACCTCGGGGCAGGCCGCGCAGTTGGTGATCAGGTTGGTCAGCCAGCCGAGCCCGAGCGTGCGCAGCAACGCGTACGTGTCCGCCGCACCCGCGACGTTCGTGCCGTTCCACAATGGAGCGAGGCTGATGTAGCGATTGATTTTCTCGCCACCGCCCAGGAATTTCGCGTAGTAGGTCGGCAGCAGCGTTCCCTGCGAGTAGCCGACGATGTCTACTTTGGACTTTCCGGTGGTGGTGAGCACGCGGTCGATGAACGTTTTCAGCTCGGCCGAGCTGTCCTCGATCGGGGTCAGCCCGCCGACCACGTCGCCGACGACGGGTGCGCCTGGCAGCACGCCATAGGTGAGCGAATAGGCGCAATAGCCGCGCGAGATCAGCATCGGCCCGAGCATGCGCCAGGTGTAGTCCTTGTTGTCGCCGGTGCCGTGCACCAGCACCACGGGCTCGGGATGCGCTTCGCTCGGACGGCACGACCAGTCGTTGAGCCCGTAGAGGGCGCCTGCCGGTGCCACCGTCGCCAACCCGGCGACCAGCATCAGGACGACGAGTAGTGCGGAGCGGCGCATGGATCTCCTGTGGTCGAAGGATGTCACTCACGAGGGTGGTCCAGATCGACGGCCGCGCCTAGGCCACATCAGGGTGGACCGTGGGTGATATTCGATCACGCTCGGTGAATTCCGGAACGTCTGTCCGTAGCGCTTGGCGACTTGGCTACGCTCGCGCGTATGAGCGCCACCAAATGGGAGTACGCCACCGTCCCGCTGCTGATCCACGCGACCAAGCAGATTCTCGACCAGTGGGGCGAGGACGGCTGGGAACTGGTCACCGTGCTCCCCAACCCGACCGGTGAGCAGCACGTCGCTTACCTCAAACGAGCCAAGTAACCGGGAGTCGTCGCATGACCTGGAGCGCCCGTCTCGCTGAACTCGGCATCAAGCTGCCGTCCGTGGCCGCGCCGCTGGCCGCCTACGTGCCTGCGGTGAAGTCCGGTTCGTACGTGTACACCTCCGGTCAGCTGCCGTTCGTCGACGGCAAGCTGCCCGCGACCGGCAAGGTCGGCGCCGAGGTCAGCCCGGAAGAGGCCAAGGACTACGCGCGCCTGTCGATCCTGAACGCGCTCGCCGCCGTCGACTCGGTCGTCGGCATCGACAACGTCGTGCGGGTGGTCAAGGTCGTCGGATTCGTCGCCTCCGCCGAGGGCTTCACCGGCCAGCCCGCCGTGATCAACGGGGCGTCCGAGACCCTCGGCGAGATCTTCGGCGACGCGGGCATCCACGCGCGCTCCGCCGTGGGTGTGGCCGAGCTGCCGATCGGCGCGCCAGTGGAAGTCGAGCTCATCGTCGAGGTGAACTGATGGATCCGGACATCGAGCAGTCCTGTCACGAACTGCTGGTGCGGCTGGCCGGACGGCTGCCGGACCAGACGCTCTGGCGTTTCCGCGACTGGCTCGGCGAAGGTGCGATGAGCACGCTCGCCAGGACCCTCCCAAGATCTTTGCTTAAGCACAGGATCGACCTGAACCAAACGGAGTACCGGCTGTTAGTCGCCGGTCTCATCCCGCACGGCGCCGACTGGCATCAGGTCAGTTCGACGCTCGGGGTAGACGAGGTCTCCGATACCCGGTACACATTCTCGCTGAGTGCACCCGAATGGGTTAACTCGGTCGATATGGTGTCCGTGGTGCTGCACGCGACGTTGCGTGGGCGTCCGGATGTCGGGGAAGTTCGGCAGAGCTGGCGGCACGGCGGTGCCGACGGTATGGGAGGGGCCAAGCGGGTTCTGGTGGTCACGGCGTTGAACGGACTGCCGAGGCTGGCCGGTGAGCTGCAGCGAGTACTGCGCGTGCTGGGTGACGAAGAGCCCAGCGTCGAGGTCCTTCCCCCGCGTATCGAATTGCCCGAATACCACCAAGCGGCACTGGCGAGCTCGGAGTTGGTGTGCGTCGGCGCCGTGGACACCGGAAACCGGCTGGTCGCCGCTTAACGCTCGCGCCTCCAGCGAGCTGGGAGGAGCAGAGCATGGTGGAGGTCAACGAGAACTCCTCGATGGAAGGGTTCTCGGTGCCACTGCGGCTGCACAACCTGTTGCTGGCCCTCGCGGGCCGGATCGACGACACCGCGCTGACGGAGGCGCGTGAGCTGATCGCGCACGCCCACCTCGACGAGGCCGTCGAGCTGGTCACCGGCACGCTCATCGCGGGCCGGATCCCGGTCACCTCGGGTGAGCAGCGCGAGCTGGCGCTCGTGCTCGAGATGAGCAGATCGGACGCGACGCTCGTCGACGGCCTGGTCGTCGACGAATCGGATCGGGACGAGTCGCACCGCTTCACCGGCGACAACGGGCCCGAGTTCGGCGTCGCCGAAGCCTTGGAGCGCAGCCTCCAGGTGCTGCCGGACGTGCGCGCCGTGCACGCCGTCTGGCGCACGACGCCGGCGGGCAGCGTGCCGGGACCGATGCCGCAGCGCATCGTGCTGGTCGAGATCGGGCCGGAGGGCAACCCGCCCGCGGTCGCGTTCCGGGTCGACACCGCGTTGCGCCGGGCGGGTATCCGCTCGGTCGTCGAGGTCAGCCCGCCGGGCGCGAAGATGCCCGGCTACCAGAACGCCGCGTGGACCGCGTCGACCCCGGTCTGGGTCACCGGCAACCCCACGCGCCAGGACTTCCAGCCGTTCGAGTCCAAGCCCTCGCCGGTGGTCAAGCAGGACGACCCGCCGAGCAGGCACGGTCTCCGCGCGGCACCGCCCGTCCAGGTGGCACCGGCGGCACCGGCCGCGCCGGTGACACCGGTGGTGCCGGTCGTCCAGCCGGTTGAGCAGGTGCGTGAGACCAGGGCGGAGCGGACAGCCGACCTGACCCCGGAGGAGGTCGCGCAGCTGCGGCGGGCGCTGGCCGAGGATCCGGAGAAGGGCCGCGAGATCGTCTCCGGCAAGCCGAGCCTGCACGAGGTGGTCGAACTGCCCGCGCTGGACTTGGACGACCCGAGCCTGAGCGAGCGCGACCGCGCGCTGCTGCGTGAGCTGCACGCCGAACTCGCCGAGCGCGAGCGAGCCGAGGCGGCGAACATCCGGATGAACGGTGCTTCCCGCTCGGGCGATCAGGGTTGGTCGCCGGGCGCTTAGTGGTTGCCATCGGAAGTCCTTCGGGGGTATTCGGCGGATCCAGGTTTCCGCTGGGCGTGCGGCCGTAAGGCCCTCGTACCGGGGTTGTACTCGGGCCTTGCGGCCGTGCGTCCAGCGGGAAGCTGGGCCGTCGAGACCGTCGGAGGACTTCCGATGGTGACCACTTGGGTATGTTGCGGGACGTGGAACTTCCGCTGAGCTTCAACATCCCGGTGCGTCCCGAGCTGTCGGGACCACCGGCGACGCCCAAGGACGCCGCGACGGTCATGTTGCTGCGTGACACGGATGGCGGCGTCGAGGTCTTCCTGCAGCACCGGGTCAAGGGGATGCCGTTCGCCGGTGGCATGACGGTCTTTCCCGGTGGCGGCGTCGACAAGCGTGACGCTGACGCTTCCGTCGCCTGGGCCGGTCCGGCGCCCGCGAAGTGGGCCGAATGGTTCGGCTGTGACGAGTCTCTCGCGCGAGCGCTGGTGTGTGCCGCGGTGCGGGAAACCTTTGAGGAGTCCGGAGTTCTGCTCGCGGGCACTGATTCGTCGGTGCTCGCCGACACTGTCCAGTACGCGGATGTGCGGCAGGCGCTGGTCTCGCGTGAGCTGTCGCTCGCCGCCTTCTTGGCCGACGCCGGGCTGACGTTGCGCGCCGACCTGCTGCGGCCGTGGGCGAACTGGGTCACGCCCGAGGCGGAACCGCGTCGCTACGACACCCGCTTCTTCGCCGCCGTGCTGCCGGAAGGCCAGCACGCGGACGGGCTGACGTCCGAAGCCGACAGCTCGGGCTGGCAGCGACCGGCCGAAGCGCTGGCCGACGCCGAACAGGGCCTGCGCATGCTGATGCCGCCGACCTGGATCACGCTCAACGAACTCGGCGAGTTCAAGACCGCGGCCGATGCGCTCGCGTCGCCGCGCGAGATCAGCAAGGTCATGCCCAGCCTGGTCCGTGACGGCGACAAGGTCCGCGTGATCTTGGAGGGACTGTGACCGAGCCGACCCACCCGGCGTACGGCGTGCTCCGCCCGGTCTCGCCGACCGCTTCGGTGCTGCTGGAGAACAACCCGTCCCCGATGACGCTCGACGGCACCAACACCTGGGTGCTGCGTGCGCCCGGCGCCGTCAAGAAGGTGATCGTCGACCCGGGTTACCAGGACGTCGAGCACCTGACCGAGCTGACCAAGCTGGGCGCGATCGAGCTGATCCTGCTCACGCACCACCACCCCGACCACGTCGAAGGCGCGCCATGGCTCGCCGACCGGGTCGGCGCTCCGGTGCGCGCGTTCTCCGCGGAGCTGTGCCGCGACGGCGAGCCACTCGTGGACGGCGAGGTGGTGCGTGCGGCTGGCCTCGAGATCGAGGTGCTGCACACACCGGGGCACACGGCCGACTCCGTTTCGCTGCGGATCGGTGACGAGGTGCTGACCGGGGACACCATCCTCGGCCGCGGCACCACGGTGCTGTCCGACCTCGGCGACTACCTCCGCACGCTGCGGAAGCTCCTCGAAGTGCTGCCGGATGGCGTACTCGGGCTGCCGGGACACGGCGCGGAATTGCCGGATCTCCGGTCGACCGCCGCGGAATACCTGGCACATCGGGAACAGCGGCTGGACCAAGTGCGTTCGGCTCTTCGTGAGCTCGGTGACGACGCCACCGCGCGGCAGGTCGTCGAGGTCGTCTACGCCGACGTCGACCCGTCGCTGTGGGTGCCCGCCGAGTGGAGTGTGCAGGCGCAGCTGGACTACTTACGAGCGGAGGCGGGCGCGTGAGCGACCTGAAGATCGAGTTCTACTGGCGGCCGGGTTGCGGTTTCTGTTCGGCGTTGCGCCGTCCGCTGATGGCGAGCGGCCTGCCCGTCCAGGAGATCAACATCTGGGAGGACCCGAACGCGGCCGCCCGCGTCCGCGAGATCGCCGACGGCAACGAGACCGTGCCGACGGTGGTCGTCGGCGACTGGTCCGGCGTGAACCCGAGCTTCGCCGAGATCGAGGCGGCAGTCCGCAAACAGGCACCCGAGCTGCTGGAGTCGTGAGTGTTTTGGCCGGCTAGAACCGGCC
>NZ_JBHWEB010000127.1:0-25675 GCF_042734395.1 Amycolatopsis sp. NPDC059657
TTGGTGGCTTTCTCCCGACCTGAGCTGACGAACGCCACATTGGGGGTTCCAGAGCTGACGAACGACACATTGGGATTTTTTTCGGGTTTGACTCTCCAGTGACTGGAGTTTTTAACGTCTTCGGGTATGGCTCCGAAGATCAAGAAACTCAGTCACCAGGTGACCCTTGAGCTGCCCGCCGGCAACGCGCCGGTGGTCGACCTCGGCAAGATGCTCGGGCAGACCGGGGTCAACCTGGTCGAGGTCAAGAAGCAGTACGACGCGGCGACGTCGGCGCAGCGTGGCGATGTCGTGCCGGTCGTTGTTTCGGTGTTCGAGGACCGGTCGTTCGAGCTGCGGCTGAAGACGCCGCCGACGGCTTTCCTCATCCGGAAAGCGTTGGGCGGCAAGGGGTCCGCGCAGCCGGGGCGGGTGAGCGCGGGCAGCATCAGCCGTGCGCAGCTGCGGGAGATCGCCGAGCGCAAGCTGCCGGACCTCAACACGAACGATCTCGAAGCCGCCATGCGGACGGTCGCGGGCACCGCTCGCTCCATGGGGGTTTCCGTGGATGCGTAAACACGCTGTCGTGCCGCCGTTCCGGGCACTGGAGCCGGAACTCGGCGTCACGGAAAGGCTGCTGCGGCAAGGGAATCCGGCGTTGACTGCCGTCGCGGGGCTACTGCCTGACGAGCAGGCGGCCGCGCGGCGGCTCAACGGCATCCTCGCCGAAGCCGGTGCGCGGCCGCGGCTCGTCGACACCGGCAGCGCGTGGCGGATCGTTTATGTCGGAACGAAACGCGAGGGCGAACTCGTCGAAGCGGCGGCGGGAATGGCGGAACTCGTCGCCGTCGGCGGGTGGCGTCGCGTCAAGCGTTGCGAAGCGTGTGATCAGGTTTTCTGTGACCGAACGAGTGGCTGCACGCGGCGCTGGTGCGTTGACCATCGCCGCTAAGATGACTAACGCAGCAGCGACTGGCGCGAAACTAAGGTGGAGCACCACCGGGAAGCGATCACAAGGCCGGCACCGCGCGCCTGGGTGTCGACCCCCCAGGCAGGAGCATGCCTATGACGCACCAGCCCGCTCTCAACGCGCTCGCCGCCACCGACCCGGCCATCGCCGGGCTCGTCGAACAGGAAGCCCAGCGCCAGCACGACAAGATCCGCCTCATCGCTTCGGAGAACTACGTCTCGCAGGCGGTGCTCGAAGCGACCGGCACGGTACTGACGAACAAGTACTCCGAGGGCTATGCAGGCAAGCGCTACTACGAGGGCCAGCAGCTCATCGACCAGGTCGAGAAGCTCGCCATCGAGCGGGCGAAGGCCGTCTTCGGCGCCGAGCACGCCAATGTCCAGCCGTACTCCGGCTCTCCGGCGAACCTCGCCGTATATCTCGCTTTCGCTCAGCCGGGTGACACCGTGCTCGGCATGGCGCTGCCCGACGGCGGTCACCTCACGCATGGCTGGAGCGTGTCCGCGACCGGCAAGTGGTTCACCCCGGTGCGCTACGGCGTGCGCAAGGAGACCGGCAGGGTCGACCTCGACCAGGTGCGTGACCTCGCGCTGGAGCACCGGCCGAAGCTGATCTTCGCCGGTGGCACCGCGATCCCGCGCACCATCGACTTCCCGGCGTTCGCGGAGATCGCCCGCGAGGTCGGCGCGGTGCTCGTCGCCGACATCGCGCACATCGCGGGCCTGGTCGCCGGCGGCGCGCACCCGTCGCCGGTCGGCCACGCCCAGGTGATCACCACTACCACGCACAAAACGCTGCGCGGCCCGCGCGGCGCGATGATCCTGTCCGACGCCGACCACGCGAAGGCCGTAGACAAGGCCGTCTTCCCCGGCCTGCAGGGCGGCCCGCACAACCACACGACCGCCGCGATCGCGGTCGCGCTCGGCGAGGCGCAGAAGCCGGAGTTCTCGACGTACGCGCACACGATCGTCGCCAACGCCCAGGCGCTGGCCGAAGCGCTGGTCGAGCGCGGCTACGACCTGGTGTCCGGCGGCACGGACAACCACCTGCTGCTGATCGACCTGACCAACAAGTCGGTCGCGGGCAAGCCGGCCGCGCAGGCGCTGGACCGCGCGGGCATCGAGCTGAACTACAACACGGTCCCGTTCGACCCGCGCAAGCCGTTCGACCCGTCCGGCATCCGGCTCGGCACCTCGGCGATCACCACCCGTGGCTTGAAGCCGGAACACCAGGTCCACGTCGCCGACTGGATCGAGCGCACGGTCACCGCGGCCGCCGCCGAGGAGACCGCCGCGCTCGACACCATCGCCGCGGAGATCCGGGAGTTCCTGGCCCCGTTCCCGATCCCTGGCTACGCCGGCTGAAAAAAATCCCAATGAGGCTTTCGTCAGCTCCGAGCTGACGAAAGCCACATTGGGGGTAAGTAACGAGGGTCACACGGGAATTTAGTTGCTCCATGCAAGCTCTTGGGGGAATACTTGCGTCCAGCAAGTAGTTGACTGATGCAAGCAACTACGAACCCAGACTTCAGAGGAGTTCCCATGAGTGACACCGCCACCGCGGAAGGGGGCAAGCTGACCCATCGTCAGATCCTGACCGTGCTGTCCGGGCTGATGCTCGGCATGTTCCTGGCCGCACTGGACCAGACGATCGTGTCGTCGGCGATGAAGACCATCGCTGACGAGCTGCACGGACTGAGCCTGCAGGCCTGGGCGACCACCGCCTACCTCATCACCGCGACGCTCTCCACCCCGCTCTACGGCAAGCTTTCCGATCTCTACGGCCGCAAGCCGATGTACTTGACGGCGATCAGCCTGTTCCTCGTCGGCTCACTGGCCAGCGGAATGGCCGGATCCATGTACGAACTGGCCGCGTTCCGCGCGTTCCAGGGGCTCGGCGCCGGTGGCCTGATGTCACTCGCGCTGGCGATCATCACCGACATCACCGCGCCGCGTGAGCGCAGCCGCTACCAGGGCTACTTCATGGCCGTCTTCGGCATCTCCAGCGTCGCAGGCCCGGTGGTCGGCGGCTTCTTCGCCGGAATCGACTCCTTCGCGGGCGTCACCGGCTGGCGTTGGGTGTTCCTGGTCAACGTCCCGATCGCACTGGCCGCGCTGGTCGTGGTCAGCAAGGTGCTGAACATCCCGCACACCCGAGTCGAGCAGAAGGTCGACTACTGGGGCGCGGTCGCGCTGACCGCGGGCCTGGTGCCGCTGCTGATCGTCGCGGAGCAGGGCCGCGAATGGGGCTGGGGCTCGGCCGGTTCGATCGCGATGTACATCGTCGGCGGGCTCGGGGTGCTGGCCTTCATCTGGCAGGAACGCCGGATGGGCGACGCCGCGCTGCTGCCGCTGCGGCTGTTCGGCCGCCCGGTGTTCCGGACCGCGACCATGGTCACCGTGATCCAGGGCGTCGGGATGTTCGGCGCGATGATGTCGCTGCCGCTCTACCTGCAGATCGTCAAGGGCGCGACGCCGACACAGGCAGGCTTGCAGATGCTGCCGCTGACCGTCGGGATCATGAGCGCCAGCATGCTGAGCGGGCAGGTCATTTCGCGGACCGGCCGGTACAAGGCCTTCGCGGTCGCCGGGCTGGGACTCATGTCGGCGGCGCTGTTCGCGCTCTCGGCGATCGGCGTCGACACCCCGATGGCCGTGGTCATGGCGATCGCCTTCGTGATCGGGCTCGGCCTCGGCTCGTCGATGCAGACGCTGCAGCTGGCCGCGACCAACGACGTCCCGGCGCGTGACATCGGCGTGGCCACCTCGTCGGCGACCTTCTTCCGGCAGATCGGCGGCACGGCGGGCACCGCGGTGTTCATGTCGATCCTGTTCGGCACGGTCGGCGACCGGATCGCCGCCGCGGTCCGCTCGGCGGCCGCGAGCCCGTCCTACGCCGCGGCGCTGGCCGCGAACCCCGGCGGGATGAAGTTCGACATCAACGACACCTCGTCGCTGGCGAAGCTCGACCCGGCGCTGGCCAGGCCGATCCTCGAAGGGTTCGCCAGCTCGATGAGCACGGTGTTCACCGTCGGCGGGATCGTGCTGGCCGCCGGGTTCGCGCTGGTCTGGCTGCTCAAGGAGAACCCGCTCGCCGAGAAGTCGGCGCTGGAACAGCGCGCCGACGAGACCCGCGAGCTGGCCTTCGCACACTGACGAAAAGCGTGAAGGACCCCTTCATCCAGCCAGGCTGGGTGAAGGGGTCCTTCACATGTGTTCTTAGTGCGCGGCCGGGCCGTCGACGGCTTCCTTGGCCAGACGGTCGGTCTCACGCTCGAACGACCGCGTGATCTCGGCCTCGGCCTCGACACGGCCGACCCAGCTGGAGCCTTCGACGCTCTTGCCGGGCTCCAGGTCCTTGTACACCTCGAAGAAGTGCTGGATCTCCAGCTTGTGGAACTCGTTGAGGTGGTGGATGTCCCGCAGGTGCTCCAGGCGCGGGTCGTTGTTCGGGACCGCGAGGACCTTGTCGTCAGGGCCCTTCTCGTCGGTCATCCGGAACATGCCGATCGCGCGGCAGCGGATCAGGCAACCGGGGAAGGTCGGCTCCTGCACCAGCACCAGCACGTCGAGCGGGTCGCCGTCCTGGCCGAGGGTGTCGTCGATGAACCCGTAGTCCGCCGGGTACTGGGTGGCCGTGAAGAGCGTCCGGTCGAGCTTGATCCGGCCCGTCTTGTGGTCAACCTCGTACTTGTTACGTTCCCCTTTGGGGATTTCGATCGTGACGTCGAACTCCACGACTTCCTCGCTGCTCTCACACTGTTCGCATTATTGACTTCACTAGTGTGGACTACGCCCCCTTCATAAGTCGCATCCGTGTCGGCTGCGGGGCGTGTGAGCTTGGCCCCTGTGAAGGAGTGGTTCGTGCCGGATTCCGAAGAGCCGTCGTGGCCGTCGTCCGACGAGGACACGGGCTCGGCCAAGCTGCCCGACCAGGAGTACGACGGCCAGTCCACCGCTCAGCTACGCGTCCCGCCGCCCGCCTCGAACGGCTCGGGCGGCGGCCCCACCGACAACTTCACGGTGCCGAAGATCACGCCGGAACAGGAGCCGAAGTCCTGGTTCGCGGCGAAGGTCCCGCCTCCGCCACAGGAGGAGCAGCCCTGGGCCCGCCAGGCGCCGCCACAGCCGGTCGGCCAGCAGGATCAGCCGCAACAGCCGCCGCGGCCCGAGCAGCAGCGCCCCGAGCAACCTCGCCCAGACCAGCAGCGCCCCGAGTCGCAGCAGCCACCGCGGCCGGAACAACAGTGGCCCGAGCAGCAGCCACCGCGGCCGGAACAGCAGCGGTCCGAGCAGCAGCAACGCCGTCCGGAGCCGCCGCAGCAGCAGCGCCCTGACCAGCAGCCGCCCCAGCGCATCGACATGCAACGGCTCGAGCCCCAGCGTCCCGAGCCGCCTCAGGTTCGCCAACCGCAACGTCCTGAGCAGCAGCAACAGCCACCGGAGCGCCGCGAACCCCCGCGCCAGCCGGAGCCGGTGCCGCCCGCACCGCACATGGCCGCGCCGATCCGCATCGAGCCGACCGGCGAGTCCCACCCGGCGGAAGCGACCACCGAGTCACCGGTGACCAAGGCCGAGGACGAGCCGAAGCCCAAGCGCAAGAAGCGCGGCCTGCTCATCGGCGTCTTCGTGCTGCTGCTGGTCGTCGCGCTGGGTGTCGCCTCGGCGCTGCCCCAGGTGTCCAACCGCTTCAAGCTGCCTTGGGCGCCGAACGCGCCGAAGGGCGACGAGCCGGTGCCGGTCGCCGTCACGCTCTCGCTGCACGGTCCCGACACCGACGGCGCCGCGCCGACCGCGGAGGGGGTGGCCAACGCCGTCAAGGCGGCGGCGGGCAGCAGCACGCTCGGCAAGCTGACCGGCAGCGTCGTCGACCCGGCCAACGGCGCGGTGCTGTGGGACAAGGGCTCGAGCGAGCCGCTGACCCCGGCGTCGACGACCAAGGTGCTGACCGCGGCGGCCGCGCTGCTCGCGGTCGACCACGGGTTCCAGCTCTCGACCAAGGTCGTGCAGGGCACTCAGCCCGGCACGGCGGTGGTGGTCGCGGGCGGCGACGTCACGCTCAACGCGTTCGCCGCCGGCAAGGACAACTTCTATCCGGGCTCCGCGCACCTCGACGACCTCGTCGCGCAGGTGAAGAAGGCGAACCCGGACATCAAGAAGATCCAGCTCGACCTCTCCGCGTTCGCCGGGAGCGCGACCGCGCCCGGCTGGGCCGCCGCTGACGCGCCGTCGACGTTCATGGCGCAGGTCGCGCCCGTGATGATCGACGGCGGCCGCACCGCCCCGCTCGACGACCACTCGATGCGCGTGTCGAACCCGTCGGGTGTGTTCGCCCAGAAGTTCGCGGAGAAGCTCGGCGCTTCGGCGGCGGGGACGGCCACCGCGCCCGAGGGCGCGAAGGTGCTCGGTGAGATCAAGTCGGCTCCGCTGACCGAGCTCACGAACGCGGCGCTGGTGCATTCGGACAACCTGCTCGCCGAGGTGCTCGCGCGGCAGGTCGCGATCGCCACCAAGGGCGAGGCCTCGTTCGCCGGTGGCGCCAAGGCGACCTTGGATGTGTTGAAGCAGAACGGTTTCGACCTCACCGGCGTCGAGCTTTCCGATGGCAGCGGACTGTCCACACTGAACAAGATCCCGGCCAAGGTGCTCAGCCAGGTGCTCGCGGTCGCCGCCGGTCCCGACGGCAAGGACCCGCGCACGGCCAAGCTGCGCCCGCTGCTCGCCGGGCTTCCGGTCGCGGGTGGCAGCGGCACGCTGGAGAAGCGCTACGACGATTCGAACTCCAGCGACGGCAAGGGCTGGATCCGCGCGAAGACCGGAACGCTGTCCGGCGTGAACACGCTCGCCGGAGTGGTGTTGGACACAGACGGCCGGGTGCTGGTGTTCACGCTCATGTCTTCGACGGCCGGTAATTCGGACACGGACTCGGTACGGGCGGCGCTCGATGTCGTCGCGGCGAAACTTCGAGGCTGCGGCTGCAAGTGAACAAGCTGTAGCGTCAGAAGAGTGAGCGAGGAAACACAGACGAGACCGCTGATCGACTGGTCGGTGGCCGCGTCCACGGGTGCGTTCCTGGTCCGCAGTGGACCGGCGGTGCCTCGCGAGGAAGCCGATCTGGCGGTCACCGAACTGCGTGAGCTGACCGTCGACGCCGAAGGCCATGTCCGCGAGCTGACCGGGCTCGGCGCCGGCTTGCCGCTGCTGCCGGGCGAGGTCGTCGACCGGCCCGGCTGGGTGCGCTCGGCCGCCGCCGGACTCGACGCGCTGACCAGCAAGTCCATGCCGCGCAGCCAAGGCGGGCCGCTCGCGCCGCTGCTCGCTGGCAGCGCGGGTGTGCAGACCGGTGTGGTGCTCTCGTTCCTCGCGTCGCGGGTGCTCGGCCAGTACGACCCGTTCGCCGGGCCGGAAGGCGACGGCAAGCTGTTGCTGGTCGCGCCGAACGTCGTCGCGGCGCAGCAGGCGATGAACGTGCCAGGCAAGGACTTCCGGATGTGGGTCTGCCTGCACGAGTGCACGCACCGCCTCCAGTTCACCGCGGTCGGCTGGCTGCGCGACTACTTCGCCGACGAGGTCGAGCGGCTGATCGGCGGGCTGGCGGGCACCGACATCGACGGTCTCGCGAACCTGGTCAGCTCGCTGCCCGATCGGCTCAAGGAAGTACGCAAGGACCGCTCGTTCGGCCTGGCGGAGCTGTTCCAGTCGCCGCAGCAGCGCGAGGTCTTCGACCGGCTCATCGCGCTGTCGACGCTGCTCGAAGGCCACGCCGACTACGTGATGGACGCCGTCGGCCCCGAAGTCGTGCCGACGGTCGAGACGATCCGCGAGCGGTTCACCGCGCGCCGCAAGGGCGGCGGCCTGTTCGACAAGCTGCTGCGCAGCCTGCTCGGCGTCGAGGCCAAGATCCGCCAGTACGCCGAGGGCGCCGCGTTCACCCGTCATGTCATCGACACCGTCGGGATGGACAACTTCAACGCCGTCTGGCGCTCGCCGAACACCTTGCCGACCAGGACCGAGATCGCCGAACCCGACAAGTGGATCCGGCGACTGCACGGATGAGCGAGTCGCTGGCACTCGTCCGGCGCCGGGTCAGGGAGTTCCTGGACGGCGTCGAAGGCGAGGTCTGCGTCGCGGTGTCCGGCGGCGCCGATTCGCTCGCGCTCGCCGAGGCCACGGCGTACGCGGCGAAGCGGTTCACCTTGCGCACGCGGGCGCTGGTCGTCGACCACGGCCTGCAGGACGGCTCGGACGCCGTCGCGAAGAAAGCCGCCGAAACGGCCGTGAATCTCGGCATCGACACCGCCGAGGTCCTCACGGTCGACGTCACCGGCCCCGGCGGTCCCGAAGCCGCGGCCCGCAAGACCAGGTACGCGGCGCTCAGAGCAGCGGGCGGTGACCTCGTGCTGCTCGGCCACACCCTTGATGACCAGGCCGAAACCGTCCTGCTCGGGCTCGGCCGCGGCAGTGGCCCGCGTTCGGTTTCCGGGATGCGACCGCTCGACCCGCCATGGGGCAGGCCGCTGCTGGCCGTGCCGCGCACGGCGACCGTCGAGGCGTGCGCCGCGCTCGGCGTCGAGCCGTGGACCGACCCGCACAACGCCGATCCGCGGTTCACCAGGGTCCGGCTGCGCACGGAGGTCATGCCGTTGCTGGAGGACGTGCTCGCCGGCGGCGTCGCGGCCGCGCTCGCCCGCACGGCGGCGCAGCTGCGCGAGGACACCGAGGCGTTGGACACACTCGCGGCGGACCTTTTCACCCGCGCCGCCGTCGACGGCGGCCTCGATGTCACGGTGCTCGCATCGGCGCCCCCCGCGCTGCGCCGACGGGTGATCCGCAGGTGGCTACTGGACTCCGGCGTGCCCGAATTGACCGATGCGCACCTACGCGGAGTAGACGCGCTGATCGGGCGCTGGCGCGGCCAGGGTGGCGTTTGGCTGCCAGGGCACTTGGAGGTCAGGCGGGCGCATGGCAGGCTCAAGCTCTCCGAGCCCGTGCCCACCACTTAAAGGGGATAACCGTGTACGAAGGCGACCTCGCCTCCGTGCTCATCACCGAGCAGCAGATCCGCGACAAGATCACCGAACTCGCCGAGCAGGTCGCAGCCGACCACTCGGATCGGTCCACCGACCTTCTACTGGTGGGCGTGCTCAAGGGAGCGGTCATGTTCATGACCGACTTCGCTCGCGCGCTGCCACTGCCCACCCAGCTCGAGTTCATGGCCGTGTCCTCGTACGGCTCGGCGACCTCGTCGTCCGGCGTCGTGCGGATCCTCAAGGACCTCGACCGCGACATCGCGGGCCGTGACGTGCTCATCGTCGAGGACATCGTCGACTCAGGGCTGACCCTCTCGTGGCTGCTCAAGAACCTCGCCAGCCGCAACCCGGCCTCGCTGGAGGTCGTCTCGCTGCTGCGCAAGCCGGACGCGGTCAAGGTGGATGTGCCGGTCAAGTACATCGGCTTCGACATCCCGAACGAGTTCGTCGTCGGCTACGGCCTCGACTACGCGGAGCGCTACCGCGATCTTCCCTACATCGGGACATTGGACCCGAAGGTCTACACGTCGTAACGTGTCGGTGACGGTGTGCCCCGGGTTCCGTGCCGGAATCCGGGGAACCGCAAGCTTCTCAATCGCGTCATAGCGTCACCTTGGTTGCGTTAACCTATGCGAAGACCTCAGCCACGTAGCCGACGTGGCGGGCCCGGGGGACAGGGAGAGAACAGATGGGCAACAGCGCAGCAGACGCGGCGGCGTTCAAGGACGCGGCTGTCGCGGGCCAGATCGGTGTCGACCCGGACGCCGCACAGGCCGTCCTGAAGAAGATCCGGGCAGGCAAGGACTCCGTCGAAGCCCTTCTCAATGGCGCCGGAGCTCTCGGCCAGCCGCCGCAGCTGGGTGCGAACCCGGTCGGCGCGGCCATCGCTGCGAAGTCGTCCAACCGTGCCGACGGTGGTGGCGAGTCGTACGCCGCCGCGCTCAAGAACCTGTACCACCAGTACGAATTGGCCGAGCAGGGCATTGTCACCGCGATGTCGAAGTACCACGAGATCGACGACGCCGCGGCCGCTCCCTTCCGCCAGGCCTGAGTTAGAGGGGTAACTCGAAATCATGGCACCGAACAACAGCAGTGACAGCGGCTCGAAGGTCGCGCTGGGGGACAACTCGCAGGCCGCGGCCGTCGTCGAGCAGGCACGTGGCCGCTCCGACGGGTTCGAGGTCGGCGGCGACCGGGCGATCACCGCGACGCCGAACTGGAACGCGCAGTCGAGCACCACGCTCTACCAGCAGGCGACCGCCAACAACAACCCGAAGTCGGCGTACGACCTCAGCCACGGCTGGCACTCGCACGGCACCGAGCTGAACACCGCGTCGAACGAGCTCTACAGCGCGATCAGCGAACTCGGCGCCGCCTGGGTCGGCAAGGGCGCGGGCGCCGCGCAGGGCGCGCTCGTCGGCATCGCGAACTCCGGTTCGCAGGCTTCCGAAGCCGCGAAGGTCATGGGTGAGCGGCTCCGCCAGCAGGCCGAAGCGGCCGAGCGGGTCCGGCAGATGCCCGCGCCGCAGGAGTTCGACCCGGCGGCCGAGCTGACCAAGGCGCTGGCGACCGGTGCGACCGAGCTGACCGTCGACCAGAAGGCCAAGTCCGACCAGGCGAACGCCGTCAAGGCGCAGCAGGTCGCGATGATGAACGCGTACACCCAGTCGCTGGCCGAGGTCGACAGCACGACCCCGAGCTTCGGCCCCGACTCGCTCGGCATGAAGCCGCTCGCGGGCACGCACACCAACACCGGCTTCAACTCGGTCGGCGGTATCAACGCGATGTCCGTCGGCAGCACCGGCAGCGCGGCCTTCGTGTCCGGCGGCCGTGGCGCGGGCTACAGCGGCGGTGTCCCCGGTTCCGCTGGCGCCGACGGCGCTGACTTCGCGGGCTCGGCCGGTGCGCCGGGTTCGATGGTTCCCGGCGGCCCCGGCGCCGGCGCGGTTTCCGGTGCGGGCAACGCGCCGGTCATGCCGCACGCGCCCGGTGGCTCCAACCTCGGGCTGGGCCTCGGCATCGGCGGAGCCGCCGGTGGCATCGGCGCGGTCGCCGCGGCACGCACGCTCGGCCAGGGCAACCGCTCCGGCAGCAAGGCCAAGGGCCCAGAGGAGACCGAGGCCGCCGCGCAGGACGGCCAGGGCCAGAGCGCCGCTTCGGCCAACCAGCCGCAGCAGGGTCTCGTCAACCAGGCGGGCACCATCGGCGGCCAGGGCGCGCCGCCGCCGGGAATGGGTGGCATGGGCGGCATGGGTGGCGCGCACGCCGCGCACGCCGAAGAGGAGCAGGAGCACACGCACGCCTCGTTCCTCATCGAGGCCGACCCGGACGCCACCTTCGGCGCCGACCAGGCCGCGACCTCGCCCGTGATCGGCGCCTGGTCGGACGAAGACGACCGGTAGTGACCTAAGGCTTGGGGGAGATCGGATGGCGGGCGGCGAGCTGCTCACCCTGCTCGAGCTGGACTTCCTGTGGGAAGCGTCCGGCCAGCAAGGTGAACTGCCTTATCCACTGCGTGGCCGGTCTCATGGCGTGACCATGGAGGAGCGGGCGCTGCTGCGCCGCCAGACCATGGGCATGCTCGTCCAGCGGGGTCTCTGTGACTCCGCTGGACGGCCCGAGCCGCATCTCGAGGACTACTTCGGGATCCTCACCGCGCCGGACGCGAGCCTGGACTCGATGCAGATCAACGCGCCGGACTCGGAGCCACTGCTCGCGGTGGCCGCCGTGCTCGGCGGGCGTGGCCTGTTCGCCGTCCAGGACCAGCGGGGGCTGCACCTGAACCCGATCGAGCCGGACGGCATGGCCAGTGCGGTCATCTCGCTGCTGCCGCCGCTCGCGCGTGGCACGGAAAAGTCCGTCACCGTGCCGCTGGAGGAGCTGATCAGCGGCTCCGGCATCGACTTCATGGCCCGCCGCGGCCATGGCAATGGCGACGGCAGGGCCACGGCCGACGACGACCGCAAGGCACTGGCCAGGCTGCACGCCCAGCCCCGGCTGCGCGGCGGCCAGATCGGCGCGAACGCGCGCGGCAGGACCGGCGGGCGTTCGCGCTCACCGGTGCTGAGCTGGTTCGACACCGAGACCGGCCGGTATTTCACCCAGGCGTCCCGCGGCCGTGACGGCCGGGACTGGATCACCATCGCGCCCGCCGACCCGGCCGCTCTGCGGCACCGTCTCGGCGAGATGCTGGCGGGCGCGGCGAACACCGAGAGCATGTTGTGAACACTCTGTTTGGAGAAGCCACCGTGGGTCCGCAGGAACTCTTCTCGCCGCTGGCGTTCGACTTCCTGTGGGAGGACTCGCACCTCGGCGAGATCCCGTATCCGCTGCAGGTGCGCTCGCACGGTGTCACCGAGGAAGAGCGCCGCATGCTGCGCCAGCGGACGCACGGCGAGCTGATGGCGCGCGGCCTGCGTGACTCGCACGGCCGCCTCGAGCCGCACATCGAAGAGTGGCTCTCGCTGCTGGCCCGTCCGGCCGTCTCGGTCGACGCGCTGCACATCCCCGAGTTCCAGCACCCGCCGGTCTCGGTGCTCGCCGGCACCGACGGCCGCTCCGCCGTGATGGCCGTCCAGGACGCCCGCGGCATCCGGCTCGGCCCGGTGCCCGCCGACGGCACCATCTCGGCCGTGCTCAGCGTGCTGCCCGCGAGCAAGCGCGGCACCGAGTCGTCGATCACGCTGCCGCTGGACGAGGCCGTGCGCACCGCGCCGGTCCGCGTGCCTGCCGGTTCCGCGGAACGCCGCGCCGCGCTCAGCGACCGCACCACCGACCAGCGGCGCGCGTACGCCGAGCTGTCCGGTCAGCCCAGGCTGCGCGGTGGCCAGCTCGCCGCGAACAGCCGCGACCACCTCGGCGGCAAGCAGCGCTCACGGGTGCTCGGCTGGTTCGACACGGCCACCGGGCGTTACCTCAGCCTCTCCCGAGCGGGTACGGACGGCCGCGAATGGGTGACCGTCTCACCTGCTGACCAGCAGACGCTGCGGATGCGGCTGACCGAGATGGTGGCCAGCGTCTCTGACAACCGCTGACGACCGACGGTAAGCCTCTCACCTGCGCAAACGCGGCTCGGGAACCTGGAAGCGGTATTGGCCGTTGACCAGCGAGAGGCTCACACAGGTGCTGATTTCCCGTGGACGGTACCCTGGTGAGCGGGTGTCTCTTACGCACCGCGTGTTGTCAAGATCGTGACGGCGGATATCACATCTACCGCCCAACCAGGGAGGGTCGAGGCCACCAGGGCCGAGTCGTATGGACCGGAAGCGCCTTCTCAGGAACCCACTGCTGTGGATTGCCGTTGCCTTGCTGCTCTACTTCGCGTTCAGCTCGCTGTTCGACAGCAACCGCGGTTACACGCAGGTGCCGACGTCTCAGGCGTTGGCCCAGCTGAACGCGGGCAGTGTGAACGTCAAGGAAGCCAGTATCGAAGACAAGGAGCAGCAGCTCAAGCTGACCCTTGTCAACAAGATCGACGTCGACGGCCAGCAGGTCGACAAGATCATCACCGCCTACCCGGCCGACGCGACGTCCATCGTGTTCACCAAGGTGAACGACGCGAAGGTCGGCGACAAGCCGATCAAGTTCAACACGACGGTGAGTCAGCAGTCGTTCTTCCAGACGATCTTGCTGTACATGATCCCGCTCGTGCTCGTGCTGCTGTTGCTCATGTGGATGATGAACAACGCGCAGGGCGGCGGGAACCGGGTACTCAACTTCGGGAAGTCCAAGGCCAAGCAGCTCAACAAGGACATGCCGAAGACCACCTTCGGTGATGTCGCGGGCGCCGACGAGGCGGTCGAAGAGCTCTTCGAGATCAAGGACTTCCTCCAGAACCCCGCGCGCTATCAGGCGCTCGGCGCGAAGATCCCCAAGGGCGTGCTCCTTTATGGACCGCCCGGCACGGGTAAGACGCTGCTCGCGCGTGCCGTCGCCGGTGAAGCCGGGGTGCCGTTCTACACGATCTCCGGTTCGGACTTCGTCGAGATGTTCGTCGGTGTCGGCGCCTCGCGAGTACGTGACCTGTTCGAGCAGGCCAAGCAGAACGCGCCCTGCATCATCTTCGTCGACGAGATCGACGCGGTCGGCCGCCAGCGCGGCGCCGGGCTCGGCGGTGGCCACGACGAGCGTGAGCAGACGCTGAACCAGCTGCTCGTCGAGATGGACGGCTTCGACGCGCGTGGCGGCATCATCCTGATCGCCGCGACCAACCGGCCGGACATCCTCGACCCGGCGCTGCTGCGCCCTGGCCGGTTCGACCGGCAGATCCCGGTGTCCGCGCCCGATATGCGCGGCCGCCGCGCCATCCTCGAGGTGCACGCCAAGGGCAAGCCGATCGCGCAGGGCACCGACCTGGGCAGCCTCGCCAAGCGGACGGTCGGCATGTCCGGCGCCGATCTGGCGAACGTGCTCAACGAGGCCGCGCTGCTCACCGCACGCCAGAACGGGCACGTGATCACCAACGAGGCGCTCGAGGAGTCGGTCGACCGCGTCGTCGGCGGTCCCGCGCGCAAGAGCCGGATCATCTCCGAGAAGGAGAAGAAGATCACGGCCTACCACGAGGGCGGGCACGCGCTCGCCGCGTGGGCGATGCCGGACATCGAACCGGTGTACAAGCTGACGATCCTGCCGCGCGGGCGCACGGGCGGCCACGCGCTGCTCGTCCCCGAGGACGACAAGGAGCTGATGACCCGCTCCGAGATGATCGGGCGGCTGGTCTTCGCGATGGGTGGCCGCACGGCGGAGGAGCTCGTCTTCCACGAGCCGACCACCGGCGCGTCGTCCGACATCGAGCAGGCGACGAAGATCGCCCGCGCGATGGTCACCGAGTACGGCATGAGCGCCAGGCTCGGCGCGGTCAAGTACGGCCAGGAGCAGGGCGACCCGTTCCTCGGGCGTTCGGCCGGTCGCCAGGCCGACTACTCGCATGAGGTCGCGCACGAGATCGACGAGGAGGTGCGCAAGCTCATCGAGACCGCGCACACCGAGGCGTGGCACGTGCTCAACACCTACCGCGACGTGCTCGACGAGCTGGTCATCGAGCTCCTGCAGAAGGAGACGCTGACCCGCAAGGACCTGGAGCGGATCTTCGCCACGGTCGAGAAGCGGCCGCACATCACCGTGTTCAACGAGTTCGGTGAGCGCACTCCGTCGGACAAGCCGCCGATCAAGACCCCCGGCGAGCTGGCGATCGAGCGCGGCGAGCCGTGGCCCCCGCCGTCCGAGGACAAGCCGGCTCAGCTGCCGGCGCCGACCCCGGTCGCGTCCGTGCCCGGCGCCGGTGACCTCCCCGGTGGCCCCGGCTACCAGCAGGCCCAGCCCGAGCAGCAGCCCGCGAACCCGTTCGCGCCGCCGCCGTCATCCGGTGGGTATCCCAACGGCCGCCCGAATGGTGGACCGAATGGCACCGCCCACTGGCCAGGCGCATATGGTGGTCAGCAGCCGGGCGGTCCGGCAGGTGGTCCGGCGGCCGGTGGCCCGCCGAACTATGGTGCTCCTCCAGGATGGACGCCGGCGACCTCGCCGGGCGGCCAATCCGGTTCCTGGCGGCCCCCCGCCGACGACCGCTCGCGCGAGCACGGCTGGTTTGACGGCCAGGCCGGTGGCCAGCAGCAGGGCGAGGAGCAGCGTCGGCGTGACAACACGGACGGGCAAGAACCACCCCAACGGTGAAGATGGCCTGCTCGGCTCGGACCGGGTCTTCGACCAGGACCGGGCCGAGAAGGCCGTTCGTGAGCTATTGCTCGCTTGTGGTGAAGACCCGGATCGGGATGGTCTCGTGGACACCCCGGCCCGGGTCGCTCGCGCTTACCGGGAGATGTTCGCGGGTCTCTACACCGACCCGGACCATGTCTTGGACAAGACCTTCGACGAGTCGCATGAGGAACTCATCCTCGTCACGGACATCCCGATGTTCAGCCAGTGTGAACACCATCTCGTGCCGTTTCACGGCGTCGCTCACGTCGGCTACATCCCGAACGTCGATGGCCGGGTCACCGGACTGTCCAAATTGGCCAGGCTGGTCGATCTGTATTCGAAGCGGCCACAGGTGCAGGAGCGGCTGACGTCGCAGGTCGCGGACGCGTTGATGCGCAAGCTGGAGCCGCGCGGCGTGATCGTGGTCATCGAGGCCGAGCATCTGTGCATGGCCATGCGCGGGATCCGCAAGCCCGGCGCGCGCACCACCACCTCCGCGGTGCGCGGGCTGCTCAAGACGTCGGCGTCTTCGCGGGCGGAGGCTTTGGACCTCATCAAGGGGCGCCGGTGATCGCGGGGCTGCCGTCGCCAGGTCGCTGTGTGGTGATGGGCGTGCTGAACGTGACGCCCGATTCCTTTTCGGACGGTGGCAGGTATCTCGGACTCGACGACGCGTTGACCCATGCCCGCGAGATGTGGGCGCGGGGCGCCGACATGATCGACGTCGGTGGCGAGTCGACGCGGCCCGGTGCGTCCAGAGTGGACTCCGGCACCGAGATCTCGCGTGTGCTGCCGGTCATCAAAACCCTTGCCGCTGAAGGCATTCCGCTGTCCGTCGACACCACGCGCGCACGGGTGGCCGAGGCGGCGCTGGAGGCGGGCGCGGTCGTGATCAACGACGTGTCCGGCGGGCTGGCCGATCCCGAGATGGCGAAGGTGGCCGCGGAGTCCGGGGTGCCGTGGATCCTGATGCACTGGCGTGGGCACAGTAAGGACATGAACGCGCTCGCCACCTACGGCGATGTCGTCGCCGAAGTGCGTGCCGAGCTGACCGAGCGAGTCGAGGCCGCCGTCGCCGCCGGAGTGTCCACTTCGGCATTGGTGCTCGACCCCGGTCTCGGGTTCGCGAAGAACGCCGAGCACGACTGGGCGTTGCTGCGTGGGCTGGATTCGTTGCTGGGCTTGGGTTTTCCGGTCCTGGTGGGTGCCTCACGCAAGCGGTTCATCGGCCGGTTGCTGTCCGATGAGGACGGCACGCCGCGTCCGCCGGACGGGCGCGAGGACGCCACGGCCGCGATTTCCGCGCTGGCCGCGATGGCGGGTGCGTGGGGTGTCCGGGTACATGAGGTCGGTGCGTCGCTGGACGCGGTGAAGGTGGCAGAGGCATGGCGGACCGGATAAAGCTGACCGGGCTCAGGGTTTTCGGGCGGCATGGCGTCTTCGAGCACGAGAAGCGCGATGGCCAGGAGTTCATTGTGGACATCACCGCATGGCTCGACCTGGCGCCCGCGGCCGCTTCGGACGATCTGACCAAGACACTCCACTACGGAGAGCTGGCCGAGCTGGCCGCCGGGATCGTCGCGGGCGAGCCGTACGACCTGATCGAAAGCGTCGCGGGCAAGATCGCCGACGAGGTGTTCGCCAAGGACGCCAGGCTCACCGAGGTCGAGGTCACCGTGCACAAGCCGTCCGCCCCGATCCCGCTGACGTTCGACGACGTCGCGGTGACCGTCCACCGGGTCCGATGAGCCGCGCTGTCCTTTCGCTCGGCTCGAACCTGGGCGACCGCTTTGGGTATTTGACGCTGGCCGTCGACGGGCTGCGGCCGTGGCTGGTCGCGGTGTCGAGCGTCTACGAGACGGCGCCGTGGGGTGTCGAAGAACAGCCCGACTTCTTGAACGCGATCTGCGTCGTCGACGACCCCGAGCGTGATCACTGGGCTTGGCTTCGCTTCGGCCAGTCTTTGGAGCAGGCCGCGGGCCGGGTGCGCGAGCAGCGCTGGGGTCCCCGCACGCTCGACGTCGATGTCGTGACGGTCGACGGCGTGCTGTCGGACGACCCCGAGCTGCTCCTTCCGCACCCAGGCACCCCGGACCGCGCGACCGTCCTGATCCCCTGGCTGGAGATCGACCCGGACGCCGAAGTCCCAGGCCGAGGGAGCGCGGCGGCCTTGCTCGCCGCGCTCCCCGCAGCCGACCGGGAGGGCGTACGCCTACGGCCGGACCTGGGGCTTAAGGGGTCGTGAGTGGTACGGCCGGTTCTAACCGGCCAAAACACTCACGACCCCCGAGGGCTAGACGGAGGCGCGGATGGCGGCCACCATCCAACGGGCTGCCGGCATCTGGGTGGGGATGGGCGGCCAGCCGTTGATGATCGCCAGCAGCTGCCAGTAGCGCTCGGCCCGCTCGTCGCCGCCCGCCTCGATGGTGTCGGCCAGGTCGAGGCGGAAGCGGGAGTTCGACGGGTCGCGGTCAGGGCCCGCCGAGGCCGCGCAGATCTCGTCGGCCAGCGCGCGGCCCTCCGCCGAGTCGGGCTGGCGGCCCGCGTCGATCGAGGACTGGGCGCGGGTGCTCCAGGCGAACCAGTTCTCCTGTTGCGTGTCGCTCTGCTGCACCGCGGCATCGCCCTTGAAGGTGCCTTCCTTGACCGAGGCCGAGTGCCGCTCGCTCATCTCGCGGATCAGCGTGCGGAACGCCGGGTCCTGCACCAGCTCCGCGAACTCGATCCAGGCCTCCAGCTGCTCGGGTGACGGGTCGTCCGGCAGCTCCGGTTTGGCCGAGCGCATCCGGGTATAGAACTCCGAGTCGACCTCGAGACCGGCGATCATCTCGTCCCAGAACTCGTCGAGCAAACGTTTGCGTTCGTCGTCGGACATCGATGCCAGCTTGTTCATCAGTTTCACTTCCTCCAGTTCGGATCCCCGCTTGGCGACCGCTCGCAGTACCGCTCGTCGCAACCGGAGCCGCCGGATCTGCGCGTCGAGCGCGTCGACGTGCTGGCTCGCGATCTCCGGGACGCTCGCTTCGCGTGTCAAAGCGAGCTCGACGTCGGCGAGGCCGAGTCCGAGTTCGCGAAGCGTCTTGACGAGTTCGAGGCGGGCCATAGCCTTAATGTCGTAAAGGCGATAGCCCGAATGCGTGCGATCGGTGGGTGGAAGCAGCCCCTCATCGGAGTAAAAACGAATCGTCTTGACGGGCAATCCCGTCCGCTTCGCCAGTTCTCCGATGGTGAAGACCGCCCCCGTGTTTCCCATGCGAACCATGCTCAACCCTCCAGCCACTGGAGAGTCAAGCCTCGCAGGTAACGTGAGAACATGCACTTCACCCGCCCACGCGAGCTGCTGGTCGCCGGGTTCGCCGGGCTGGCGGCCGGGTACCTGTTGCTGCAGGTCGCGTACGGTTCATTGCCGCGGCTGCCCCTTTTCGTCGGCGCCACATTGGCCGTTCTCGCGCTCTTGGAAGTCTTTCTCGCCTTTTCCGTTCGTGGCAGGATCCGGGACGGCCGCGTGCTGCAGGCCATCGCGGTGGCCAGATCGGTCGCGCTGGCGAAGGCTTCTTCGCTGGCCGGATCGGCCATGCTGGGCTTCTGGCTCGCCGCGGTGATCTACCTGCTGCCCAAGCGTGGCCTGCTCATCGCCGCCGCTTCGGACCTGCGGAGCGCGGTTGTCGGTGCGGCGAGCGCCGCCGCGCTGATCGGGGCTGGTTTGTGGCTCGAGCATTGCTGCCGGACGCCGGAGCCGCGTGATCGTGATCGCGCAGGCCCGTCGACCGGTTAACGGAAAGAAAGCACCGCTCGAAGTACCGACTAGGTCTCGTTCGGATTACTAGAAGGTACGGTGTTCGTTATGACCGGCGTGGGTGACGACTCGCGCGGCCGCCGTTGGGGCAGGCCGTCGCTTGTCGTCGGCTTGACCCTCGCGGTCGGCGCGACACTGGCTCTCGTGCTCAGTGACGATCTCCGCTGGCTCCGGCTCGGTATCGTCGCGGCGCTGTGGGCGGCTCTCATCGGCGCGTTCCTCGCGGTCAAGTACCGCAAGCACGCCGCGAACAGCGAAGACGCGGTCGCCGAGGCGCAGGCCGTCTACGAGCTGGAGCTCGAGCGTGAGGTCGCCGCCCGCCGCGAGTTCGAGCTGGAGATCGAAGCAGAGACCAGGCAGCGTGCCGACGAGGACTCCCGCGAGGAGCTCGACGCGCTGCGCAACGAGGTGCTCGCGCTGCGCGACAGCCTGCAGTCGCTCTTCGGCGGCGAGGTGCTGTACGAGCGCGTCGCGCTGACCGCGCAGGCCACCCGCATGCGGTCGCTAAACGACGACAAGCGGCTGGTGAACGGCGAGCCCAAGAAGCAGCCTGCCCAGCTCATGGCGCCGAAAAAGATCGTCGAGGTCGCCGAGCGCCCGACCGAGCTCATCGAGCGCGTGCTGGACAAGGCCGTCGAGCAGCGCCGCCCCGCCCCGGCGGCGAGACCGAAGCCGGAGACCCCGACCACCTCGCGCACGGCCGCGAAGCCGACCGAGCCGGTCCGCCGCGATCCCGCGCATCCCCAGAGTTCTCCGTCGGCCAAGGCCACCCAGGCCATCAAGGTCGCGCAGGCCACGCCGCGCAACACGCCGGTCGAGCAGCCGAAGACCGAGCGCCAGATGCCGCCCGTCAAGCCGCCGAAGCCGACACTCAAGCCCGCACCGAGGCCGAGCGAGTCGAGCCCCGCCTTCAAGCCGGTCGACCCGCCGCGCGCCCCGTACAAGCCGGCCGAGCCGAGCCGCCCGGCGATGAAGCCCGTCGCTCCCGCGCCGGAGCCGACCCGTCCGGCGCTCGACCGCGTCGAGCGGGGCAGGCCTGCCGCCAGCGTGCCCCCGCCCAAGCCCAAGCCCGCGCCCGTCGCGCCGAAGGTGCCCGAGCGGCCCGCGGCGGCGAGCAACCAGGAAGCCACCGGCGAGTGGAAGCCCGCCTGGGAAACCGGCCGCCGCGAGCGCACCGCCACCAACCTGAGCGCGGCCTTCGTCAAGCGTGAGAAGCCGGTCGTCGCGGAACCGCCGCGTCAGCCGGAGCCCGCGAAGGTCGAGATCAACCCGACGCTGCCCGAAGCCGTCCGTGAGCTGCAGCAGAGCCGCCCCGGCGGCCGTCGCCGCCGCGCGGAAGAGGAAGAAGAGGCCGCCGCGGTCACGCCGGAGCCCGTGTCGAACGGCCGCCGCCACCGCCCCGACGGCGAACCGCCGTCCTGGCAGAAGCCCGCCGAGCCGGTGAACGGCTCGCGGCATGGCGCGACCAACGGCAGCCACTCGCGCCCCGAGGGCCGCAACGGCTCCCACAGCAATGGCAGCAACGGCTCCAACGGGACGAACGGCTCCAACGGCAACGGTCACCGCGCCGCCGCCGCACACGGCAAGGAGATCCCCGAGGCGGGTTCGCACGCCGCCGGCCGTTCGGTGAGTGAGCTGCTCGCCGCGCACGGCGCCAACGACTCGGCCCCGCGCCGCCGTCGCCGCGCCGAGGACTGACCCGTTTGGCGAGTGCCTGACGGGCCGCGCCGAAGAGCCTGCGTACTCTACGCGTCGTGTCAGGTACAGCCACGTCACGCAAGCCGCGCCGGGTGACGGTCATGCTGCCCGTTCTCGGGGTGCTCGTGCTCGCCTTGTGCGGGCTGCTGGTGTTCGGCCTCGTGACCGCGCGGGTGGGAGTGCTCGCGGTGGTCATCGGCGTGCTCGCGGCGCTGGTGCCCGTCGGGCTGGTGACGGCCGCGTTCCTGTGGGTCGACCGCTGGGAGCCCGAGCCCGCGAAGCTGCTGCTGCTCGCGTTCTTCTGGGGTGCCTGCATCGCGACGATCACCGCGTTGCTGATCAACAGCACCGCCGAGGCGGTCGGTGATCTCTGGCTCGGTGACGGCAACGGCAACAAGTTCAGCGCCGTCGTGTCCGCGCCGCTGGTCGAGGAGGCCGCCAAGGGCGCGTTCGTGCTGCTGGTGTTCTGGCGGCGGCGCAGCGAGTTCGACGGGGTGGTCGACGGGATCGTCTACGCCGGGTTCAGCGCGGCAGGGTTCGCGTTCGTCGAGAACATCTACTACTTCGGGCGTGCGTTCGCGGAGTCCGGCTTCGGTGACGGGACGAGCGCGGGTGTGCTGGCCGCCTTCGTTTTGCGCGGGGTGCTTTCGCCGTTCACGCATCCGCTGTTCGCCACGCTGACCGGCATCGGCATCGGGCTGGCCGCGAGCGCGTCGAACAGGCAGGTGCGGATTCTGGCGCCGCTCGGCGGCTATCTCTGCGCGGTGCTGCTGCACGCGCTGTGGAACGGGGCCGCCGTGCTCGGTGGGTCGAAGGCGTTCCTCAACGTGTATTTCCTGATCATGGTGCCGATGTTCCTCGGCGTCGCGTGGCTGGTGGTGCTGCAGCGGCGGCGTGAGCAGCGGATCGTCGCGGCCGCGCTGCCTGACATGGTCGCCGCGCGCTGGATCGCCCGTTCCGAGGTCGATCTGCTCGCGAGCCTGTCCGGACGGCGTGAATGGCGCAAGCAGGCCAAGCGGCAGTCGGGCCGTCGCGCGGCGAAGGAAGTCGGCCGTTATCAGACGAGCGTCACAGAACTGGCGTTTCTCCGCCGTACTCCGGTCGATTCCGAAGAAGCGATGGCGCGACAAGACGAACTGTTGACCGTTCTTCGCTCATCGCGCGCTGAAGCCGTCCGGCTGGCGGAACAATCGACTGGTGGGTGACCCCCGCAACGGGTGAAGCTCATCACCAATCTCCGGTTGATCCGGCTTGAGAGAGCTACTCTCTCGCCGTCGTCCGGTACCCGCGACGGAGCGGGACTGGAACGAGTGAGGGAGACTTTTTCGCATGATGATGCGGCCTGCCCGCTTGGCGGTCGGCGTGGTGTCCGCCGGACGCGTCGGCAGTGTTCTCGGTGCGGCTCTCTCGCGTGCCGGCCATCACGTCGTCGCCGCCTCCGGCCTTTCCGCCGCTTCCGTCAAGCGAGCCGATCAATTGCTGCCCGGCGTCCCGCTGATTCCGCCCGATCAGGTCGTCGGCCAGGCGGACCTGGTGCTGCTGGCGCTGCCGGACGACGCGCTGCCCGGCATGATCCGCGGGCTCATCGCCACCGATTCGTTCAAACCGGGCCAGATCGTGGTCCATACCTCCGGCGCGCACGGTGTCGCCGTGCTGGACCCGGCTGCCGCGCTCGGCGCGTTGCCGCTCGCGCTGCACCCGGTGATGACGTTCACCGGCCGTTCCGAGGATCTGGAGCGGCTCGCGACCTGCAGTATCGGCATCACCGCCGCCGAAGGTGACGAGGCCGCCTGGAACGTCGGCGAAGCGCTGGCGATGGAAATGGGCACCGAGCCCGTCCGCATTCCCGAAGCCAGCCGGGCGCTGTATCACGCTGCGCTCGCCCATGGTGCGAACCACTTGATGACCTTGGTCGCCGATTGCGCGGATCTGCTGCGCGAAGGCGGGATCGCCGACGCCGAACGACTGGTCGCGCCCTTGCTTTCGGCGGCATTGGATAATGTGCTCCGGCACGGCGACCGTGCGCTGACCGGTCCCGTCGCCCGTGGTGACGCGGGCACGGTCCGTGCGCATCTCGAAGTGCTCGCCCAGCGAGCGCCCGACGTCGCGCCCAGTTATGCCGCGCTGGCCAAGCGAACGGCCGCGCGCGCGTCGCAGGCCGGGCTGCTGGGCGAGGCAACGGCGAAAGAGCTCACCGAACTACTCGACGAAGGCCCTGATTCGCCATGACCAGCCCCAAATTCAATCGCGGCACCCTGAACACCTACCAGCCGCCAGAGCACGTCACCCAGGTGACGAGCGCGCTGCACGGGGTCAGCCGGAAGGTCGCGCTCGTGCCGACGATGGGCGCGCTGCACGCGGGCCACCGCGAGCTGCTCCGCCGCGCGAAGCGGCTGCCGAACACCGTCGTCGCCGCGTCGATCTTCGTGAATCCCTTGCAGTTCGGGGAAGGCGAGGACTTCGAGGCCTACCCGCGCCCGCTCGAAGCCGACCTGGCCGTGCTGGCCGAGGACGGCGTGCAGATCGCGTTCACGCCCAAGGCTTCCGACATGTACGGCGAGGGCGCCGCGATCACCATGAACCCCGGCCCGCTCGGCGACGAGCTCGAGGGCGCGGTACGGCCGGGACATTTCGGCGGAATGCTCACCGTCGTCGCCAAGTTGTTCAACATCGTGCGGCCGGACTACGCCTTCTTCGGGGAGAAGGACTACCAGCAGCTGGTGCTGATCAAGAAAATGGTTCGTGACCTGAACTTCGGCGTCAAGGTGATCGGAGTGCCGACGGTCCGCGAACGTGACGGGCTCGCGTTGTCCTCACGAAACGTTTACCTGTCCGAGAAAGAGCGGGAGGACGCGGTCGTGCTTTCGGCGGCGCTGACCGCGGGAGCGTTCTTCGGACGCGATGGCGCCGACGCCGTTTTCGATGCGGCGCGGCGCACCTTGGCGACTCGACCTGACGTAGTCGTCGATTATCTCGAGCTGCGCGGTACCGATCTCGGGCCCGCGCCGTCTGATGGGGAAGCACGATTGCTGATCGCCGCACGCGTGGGCAAGACGCGGCTGATCGACAACGTCCCGGTGTTGCTCGGCGCCGCCGCCGAGCACCCGGAGGCAGGGGAATAGGGAGTCGAACATGTTGCGCACGATGCTGAAATCGAAGATCCACCGTGCCACGGTGACCCAGGCCGATCTGCACTACGTCGGCTCGGTGACCGTCGACGCCGACCTGATGGACGCCGCCGACCTGCTACCGGGCGAGCAGGTGTCCATTGTGGATGTCACGAACGGCGCGCGGCTGGAGACCTACGTCATCGCGGGCGAGCGGGGCAGCGGGGTGCTCGGGATCAACGGCGCCGCCGCGCATCTGGTGCACCCCGGTGATCTGGTCATCCTGATCTCCTATGGGCAGATGGATTCGATCGAGGCGGCAGCGTACGAGCCGAAGATCGTGTTCGTCGACGCCGCCAACCGGGTGCAGGACCAGGGCATCGACCCCGGGCACGCGCCGGAGGGCTCCGGGCTGATGAGCGGGACCGTCACGCTGCCGGAGGCGTTCCCGGTCGCCGAGACCGTCGACGCGGCCAGGCTCGACGCATTGCTCGCCGAGGGCTGAGTTGCTACTCACCGTCGACGTCGGCAACACGAACATCGTGCTGGGCCTGTATTCGGGGCGCGGCGACGACGCGAAACTGGTCGGCGACTGGCGGATGCGCACCGACGCGCGGATGACGGCCGACGAGCTCGCGCTGACCATGCGCGGGCTGCTCGGCTCGCTCGCCGACTCCGTCACCGGGATCAGCGCGCTCTCCACGGTGCCGGCGGTGCTGCGTGAGCTGAGGGTGATGCTCACGCGCTACTACCCGCGGCTGCCGAAGATCGTGGTCGAGCCGGGTGTGCGCACCGGTGTCGCGCTGTTGGTCGACAATCCCAAGGAGGTGGGCGCCGACCGGCTGGTCAACACGCTGGCGGCCCACCACCTGCACGACACGGCCTGCGTGGTGGTCGATTTCGGAACCTCCACCAACGTCGACGCGATCTCCGCCAAGGGCGAGTTCCTCGGCGGCGCGTTCGCGCCCGGCATCGAGATCTCGGTCGACGCGCTCGCCGCGCGTGCCGCCGCGCTGCGCAAGGTCGAGCTGGCGCCGCCGCGGTCGGTGATCGGCAAGAACACCGTGGAATGCCTGCAGTCCGGCATTCTCTACGGCTTCGCGGGCCAGGTCGACGGGCTGGTGAAACGGATCGTGCGCGAGCTCTCGCCGTCCGACCCGGTCGCGGTGATCGCGACCGGCGGACTGGCGCCGCTGGTGGTCGCCGAGTCGGAGACGATCACCGAGCACGTCCCCGACCTCACGCTGCTCGGCCTGCGCTTGGTCTTCGAACGCAACTCCCGCTGAACGGGTCGTGAGTGGTATGGCCGGGTGTTTAGGGGCGGCACCCAAACCAGCACACTAGGCGCGCGGGGCGCCCCCCCCCGCGGGGGGCCGCCGGGGGGGTGGGGGGGGCGCCCC
>NZ_JBHWEB010000128.1:0-25633 GCF_042734395.1 Amycolatopsis sp. NPDC059657
ACGTCCAAGGTGGCATGATAGGTAATCACGGAAAGCCTCTGCTTCGGACTAGATCGTCAAGAAATCCAGTCCTAGCAGGGGCTTTCCGCCTACCCAGCCCAACACGCCGCCACCAACACCCCTACTGAGAAAACCTCAATGTGGCTTTCGTCAGGTCAGGTCAGGTCTGATCTGACGAAAGCCACATTGGGATTTTTTGAGCTGGCCGGGACCGGCGTCCTCGGGATTGGGACGGGTGTCCTGTCAAGCGGACAGGGTGACCGAGCCCAGGTTGGAGAAGTGGGCGGCGACGCGGGATCCGGGGGTGAGCGGGACCGCGTCGGTCATGCCTCCGGTGAGGATGATCCAGCCCGGTTCGATGGCGAGGCCACGTGCGGCCAATGCGTTCGCGGCCAGTGCGAGCGCCTCGGCGGGATGGCCTTGGACGGCGGCGCCGGTCGCGGTGTCGACTACGTGGCCGTCTACCTCGAGCAGGCATGCCTCCAGTGAGAGATCGAGTTTCTCGGGCCGGACGCCCACCGGGCCTATGCCGAAGAGGGCCGAAGAACCGTTGTCCGCGACCGCGTCCGGCAGCTTGAACTTGTAGTCCTCGAAACGGCTGTCGATGATCTCGACGCCGGCGTGGACACGGTCGACGGCGGCCAACGCCGTCGCGGCGGTGACGCCGGGGCCGGACAAACGTTGGCCCATGACGAAAACGATCTCGGGCTCGGCACGAGGGTGGATCAGGCCGCCGAGTGGGACCGGCACGCCTGCCGGGAGGACCATCGCGTCGGTGAGCCAGGCGAGCAGCGGTGAGTCGATGCCCATGCGCTGTTGCTTCGCGCGAGAAGTGAGGCCGAGCTTGAGGCCTATCAAGGTTTCGCCGCGGACTCGGCGTTTGCGGAGGGACTCGTCTTGGATCGCGTAGGCGGTCGCGACGTCGAGCTCTGGCCATGTCTTCGTGAGTGGCTCGCGGGCGGCCACCGCGTCCACGGAAGCCAGCAGGGCTCCGGCTGCTTCGGACACACCCAGGCTCATCGTGTACCTCCGGAGAACACCGCGGTGACGCTGCCGAGTCCCGCGATCGTCGCGACCACCGTGTCGCCTGCCGAGACCGGGATCGACTTGGTCATCGAGCCGGGCAGCACCACGTGGCCAGGCTGCAGGGACACGCCGAGCGGGCCGACAGTGTTGGCGAGCCAGACGAGTGCGTTGATCGGGGAGCCGAGTACCGCGCCGCCCGCGCCCGTCTCCGCGACCGCTCCGCCGGAGTGCAGTACGCAGCCGGCCAGCCGGAGGTCGACGTCGCCGAGCCTGGTCGGGGTGCTGCCGAGGACGACGCCGCCGGAGGACGCGTTGTCGGCGATCGTGTCGATGATCGAGATTTGCCAGTCCTGGATGCGCGAATCGACGATTTCCAGTGCGGGCAGGACGAAATCGACCGCACGGGCCGCGTCGGCCACCGTCACGCCGGGGCCGCGCAACTCGGAGCCGAGTACGAAGGCGATCTCGGGCTCGATGCGGGGCTGCAGGAATCGCTTGACCGCGATGGGCTGGTGCTCGAGGTGGAACATGCTCGCCGTGAGATGGCCGTAGTCGGGCTGGTCGACGCCCATCTGGCGTTGCATGGCCGCGGAGGCCAGGCCGACCTTGTGGCCGCGCACGATGTCGCCGCGCTCCACCCAGCCACGCACGACCCGTTGCTGGACGCGGTAGGCGTCTTCCAGCGTCAGGTCCGGATACGACTCGATCAGCGGCGGTATCGGCTTGCCTGTTTCGTAGGCGCTTTCAAGGCTCGCCGCTGCCGCCTGCAGGGTAGTGGCTTCCACATGCGCACTCTGCTGCCATAAGTCGATCAGCACAAGTCGTTCGTGCCACTGAGCGGCACGATCATTCCCGTCGGGCGCTGAGCAACAACAGGCACAGGACAGCGATGCCGGTGACGAGTCCGGCCACGAGCAGCATCGGATCGAGCGTCGCCGCGGCCTGCTGTGCCACTGGCGGAGCGGCGATCTGCGTTTCGGAAGGCGGGGGCGGCGACGAGGTCGGACTGTCCACTGTGGAGGGAGCTACCACCGCGCTCGAAACGGACGGTGACGTCTTCGTGGAGGGTTTGGTCGTCGGCGCGGGCTTCGGTGAGGAGACAGGAGTACTCGGCGGCGCCTGGACGACGATCTGAGCGCGCATGTCCGGGTGCACCGAGCAGTAGTAGGAATACGTGCCCGGCGTCCGGAAGGTGTAGCTCCAACTCTGGCCCTGCGTGAGTTTCGGACTGCGGAAGGCTGCGGGCGCGCTGGTCGTCACGACGTCGTGCGGTGCCTCGTCGTGCTGCATCCAGGTGACGGTGTCGCCCACCGAGATGGTGAGCGCCGATGGCGCGTACGCGTAGCCCTGCATCATGACCTGTCTCGTGGCGGCGGAAGCTGACGGGACCGGCAGGAAGAGTCCCGCCAGTACCAGGAACCCGGCCAGCAGTACGCGGCTCATCGCGGAAACCTCCGTGAGACGGGGTGGCCCGGCCGTCGACGGCCGGGCCACCGGGCGAAATCAGCAGCTGGCCTGAGTGAGCAGCGGCGTCAGTACGGTCTCGAGCCAGACGGTGTGCGTCTTGATGTACTGGTCGAGATTCAAGATGTCCTGCACCTGCTGGCCGAGCGAGGTTTCCAGATGCGCGGACTTGATGTGCGCCACGATCGGCGCGAGCGTGTCCTTGAGTACCTTGTCCGCCGAACCGTTGAGCACCGGCGAAAGCACGCTCTCCAGCCAGACGGTGTGCGTCTTGATGTACTGGTCGAGATTCAAGATGTCCTGCACCTGCTGACCGGGCGAGGTTTCCAGATGCGCGGACTTGATGTGCGCGATGATCGGGGCCAGCACCTCCTTCGGCACGCAGCCGCCTTCGCCAGGCGGGGTCGTCGGCATCGTGTGCGTCGGGGTCGGGGTCGGCTTGGTCGTTTCCGAGGTCGGCGGTGTCGACGGGCTGGACGTCGGCGTGCTGCCGCCGGCGACGGTGACCGAGGCCTTCATGTCCGGGTGGATCGAGCAGTAGTAGGAGTAGGTTCCGGCCTTCGTGAACGTGAAGCTGAAGGTCTGCCCGGTCTGCAACGTCGGCGACGTGAACTTCTCCGGCCCGTCGGTGATGACCACGTTGTGCGGTGCGGTGTCGTGGTTGGTCCAGGTGATCGTGTCGCCGACCGCGATCGAGACCGACGCGGGCGTGAACTTGTAGCCCATGGCCTCGACGCTCTTCGCCGAGCCACTCGCCGCGGGTGCGGCCTGCTCCTTCGCCAGCCCTTGGTAGATCGGCACGGCCAGCGGGCTTTGCGCCGATAGCGCGGCTAGATCGATGTCGGCGGTCCGCGGCCCGGCTGCTGTCGGGGCCTGTCCGCCCCTCAGGGTGGCGAGGCTGAACAGGGCGATGGCCAGTGCGGCGATCGCGACCACCACGGGCCACCGCCGTGCGTGCGGCGCGGTGGACTCAGGACTGTCCATCGAAGGACTCCTTTCGAGGGTTTTCCGTTCACCGGCCGGGACTGGCCGTGACGAGGAAGCTCGCCGCGAGAAGCACGAGAATCACCAGTGCGTTCTCGGCGGCGACGGAATAGACGAACGGGCGCACGGTGGCGCCGGAGGACACGGCGGCGTCCAGCCGCTTCGACACCCAGAACTTGCTGACCTGCGCGAACAGCAGCACCACGGCCAGCACCGCGAGTTTGATCAGCAGGATCCGGCCGTACTCGGTACCGAAGAGCCGCTCAAGGGTGCCGACGGTCTGCCAGGCGAGTACGAGCCCCGCGAGGATAAGCAGCAGCACGGATCCCATGGCCAGCTTGGAAAACCGGGGAACCACCAAGGCCAGCACATCCGGGTCACGGGATGAGAGCACGCCGAACAGCAGCACGGCAAGGCCGCCGATCCAGGCGCAGATTCCGGCCAGATGGGCGAAATCGGCTACCTGGCTCAGCAACGGGCGGGTGCTCTCCACCGCGTGCCCGGTCATCCCGGTGACGCGCAGGACACCGAGCATGATCGCCCCGGCCCCGATCCGCCACGACCAGGACCGTGCCGCGTTCTCGCCACGGCGCAGCAGATCGGCCAGCACCACGCCCGCCAGCACCCACAGCAGCGCCTTCGAGACCCAGATCCGGCCGAACTGCCCGTCGAGTACCTCCCGGATCAGGTCCAGGTCGAGGAAATCCCCGGCGGGGCGCTGCGCGGCCCAGGCACCCTGCAGGCCGATTCCCGCGACCGTGCCGAGCAGCCCGAGCACCCAGCCGACGGCGATCACCTTGCGGGTACCCGGAGCCCGGACGCCGCCAGGCCACAGCACGGCGACGAAGAACAGGCCGCCGAAGAACAGGCTCATCCCGAAGTAGTCGACACAGCGGGCGACCACGTACACAGCTTGGGCGTCCATGCTCAGCCGACCGGCGAACCGGTCGAAATCGCTTGCACAGTACCGTCTTTCGCCGCGCAGTAACCGATGACCGCGGTCAGCAGGCCGTCCGGCCCCGTCACGCCGAGCGTCTTGGTGAGATCGCCGAGCAGTGGCAGTGCGGCCACGGTGTCTCCCACTGGCTGGAGCACGCTCGGCTGACATTCGGGCAGCGGCGAGCCAGGCGGCGGGGGCGGCGGGGGCGGAGTGCTTGGCGGCGAAGGAGGAGTCGGCTCCACCACGACGGGCCCTGGATCCGGCGGGACCTCGTGCGACGGTGGCGCGATGACCGGGACCGGAGGCAACGGTGGTGGCGCGACCGGCTGCGGCAGCTCCGGCGGCGGAGGGTTTCCTTGCGAGGGCTGGACTTCCGGAGCGGGCTTGGTGCCCTGCGCGACCGGCGGCGGTTCGGCGGCGGCGACGGTTCCGGGTTTCAAGCCGAGCCCGGACGCGTAGCCGACCACGACGACCACGGCTCCGGCCAGGCTCGCGGCGACGAGGTGTTCGCGCCGCAGGGAACGTCCAAAAGCCACGACGAACTCTCCTAAGAATGCGGTGTGGGAATGGGCGAGATGGGCGCTAATAAGAGCAGTTGTTCCGTTACCCGCCATGTTCCTTACATGAAGCTGGCGTAAAGTCCGCCGGGGCGACTGCGCCGTATGGCTGTGAAGACACCGCCGAATCGACCGTCAAATCCACCCGAATGGCCTACCAGAGCGGGTTTCGCGGTCGGAAATTCTCCGTCCGTGAGCCGATGGGCCGCGTCGCGGTGAGAACTTGTTTACCTCCATGTTGCGCGGCCGCTCTCGCCAACCCCCTACTCTCGGCAATTCACGAGCGCATTCTTTCTTCACAAGAAATCGCGGAGAACCCCATGCCTATTGCCGGTACCTGCGCGCGCGTACTCGCGGCCGCCGCCCTTCTCCTGCTCACCATGACGCCACCGGCGGGAGCGCACAGCGTTCTACTGTCAAGCTCGCCGCCGAAGGAGTCGTCGGTCGCCACGAGCCCCGCCGAGGTGACGCTCGAGTTCAACGAACCGCTCGAACCGGGCTTCACCGAACTGGTGGTCATCGGGCCGGACAGCGTGTCCCACTGGGAGGCCGCGCCGCCGCACGTTTCCGGCGCGACGGTTTCGGCCCCGGTGCGGACCTTGGGGTCGATCGGGCAGTACTCGGTCCGCTATCGGGTCATCTCCGCGGACGGGCATCCGGTCTCCGGCGCCTTCGGCTTCACGCTGACCGTGGCGGGCGGCGGCGCGCCCGCCGAGGTGGCAGGCCACCAGCAGGCAACCCCGATCGATCGCGGTTTCCCGCTTTGGCCTTGGATCTCCGGCATGATCGCCCTGCTCATCACCGGCGGCCTGGTCGCCAATCGGCTGGCCACCAGGCCCGCCGCCGAGAAAGAATCGGCTAAGACCAGGTCGGCCTGATCTGTTCGACGCCGAGTTTGCGATAAATGGCCTTCATATGGCCGTCGACCGCGCCACTGGTGGTGCCCATGCGCTCGGCGATGGCGTCCAGGCTCAAACCGGCGGCGGCGTGCTCGGCGATTTCACATTCCAGCGGGCTCAGCCCGGCACTTCTCCCGGCCACGAGCAGCTCCCCGATCAGCGTCAGGTTTCCCTGCGCGGTGCGATACAACTGGCGCAGGGTGGCGACGCCCACGTTGTAGTCGAAGACGGCGGTGACCAGCCTGCGCACCTCGGCCAGCGTGAGCGGCAGCACGTCGGCCCGCTCGACGAGGTCGTCCGCCCACAGCGCCGGAACCGGTACCAGACCGCCCGGTTCAGTACGCACGGTCGCGAGGACGAAAGCCTTGTGGTCACTGTGGATGAGGTGGAGCAGTGCCTCGACGGAGGCGGCGTCCAGCAGATGCGCGTCGTCCGCGATCACCACGAGTTTGTCACCTCTGGCCCCGGCGGTGAGCTCGTCCGAGCCTGCGACCGAGGTGAATTTGCGGCATTCGTACCCGCGCACCGCCTCGGCGACCAACCTGCTCTTACCGACTCCCTGCGGCCCGGAAAGGACCAGACCACCGGAATTTCCCTCGCTGATAAGCGTCTTGATGCGGCGAACCTCATCAAGACGTCCAGTAAAGGGCCAGGCCGACGACACACCGTGATTATACGGCCGCACCAGTGCCCGGCACGAGGGTCGAAAGAAGGCGTTCATAGTGCGTAGTGGTGAACGTCTTGTTGAGCTGAGTAGTCGCGATGGACCATCCAGTGGCCTCAATCCACTCGCGCAGAAACATCTTGCGCGCGAGATACTTTGCGCGTACCGTCCTTTTCATGACACTGAACGATGACACAGTCGCCCAGCTCAGCGAGGCGCGCGAGGGCATCCGGCAGCGGCATCTCAAGCCCTCGGGTGAGCGTCCACCCACTCCCGGGCGCGGAATCCACCACACGGCGTTGATCTCGAGCGATGTCGAGCGGACGATCGAGTTCTATCAAGGCCTGCTCGGCTTTCCGCTCACGGAGCTTTTCGAGAATCGCGACTACCCCGGTTCGAGTCATTTCTTCTTCGATGTGGGAAATGGGAACGCGGTCGCTTTCTTCGATTTGCCAGGACTCGATCTCGGCCCTTATGCCGAAGTTCTCGGCGGGTTGCATCATTTGGCTTTGTCCGTTTATCCCGAGCGCTGGACCGAGCTCAAGGACCGTCTCGCCGAGGCGGGCGTCGCCTACCAGCTGGAGAGTGACTCGTCGATCTACTTCGCCGACCCCGACGGCGTCCGCGTCGAGCTCATCTCCGACCCGCTGGGTGAGATGTACGGAGAGAAGATCGGCTGAACACTCCCGCTGAGCGGCCTCCCTCGCCTAGCCTGTCGGCCAACAGTGAGGAGACCCATGTCGGATTGGTCGCGATCCCGCACGAAAGCCAGGCTCGATCACCGTGAGCACCTGGACGAACTCACCGCGCGAGCCCGCTACGAGGTGCGCCTGCACCTCAACGAACCGGCCGCCAACACCGCGTACGACGACCTCGCCGCGATCTTCTCCGGCGGCCACGCGGAATGCGCCTCGCTGCTCGCGCACCGGCGGCTGCTGCCGCTGTGGGAACGGCTGCTGCTGAGCCGGTACGCGAAGCGCATGTACGGCAAGGTCACCGTCGGCAGCGTGCGCGACGTCCCGGCGGGCGAGGAGCCGTGGCGCGTCTTCGGCACCGAGATCACCGCACTGCGGCCGGATTCCGGCGACACCGGCGCGAAGTACGACATGCAAGGCCGCGGCCTGCTTACCGTGTTCCGGATCGCCGTCGGCCAGCCTGGCGCGGTGTGGCAAGACCGCCAGGAGGTCGCCACGACCTCGGCGCGCAACATCCTGACCTGCTCAGCCGCTTTCCTGGTTCGTAAGCCCTGGCACGTGCTCTGGCCCGTGTATCGAGTACGCGGCCTGCGCCTGTGGAAGCTTTGAGACGCTCCGAGCGTTTAAGAAGGCATGGACCTCGCTGAGCAGGCATTGACCGACGCGAAGACGATCGCGGTCGTGGGGCTGAGCCGCAATCCCGGCAAGGCGTCACACGGGGTAGCCGTGCAATTGCAGAAAGCCGGATTCCGGATCATCCCGGTCAACCCGGACGCCGACGAGTTGCTGGGCGAGAAGGTCTACCGCTCGCTCACCGACATTCCGGAACCGGTCGACCTGGTCGACGTCTTCCGCCCGGCCGAGTTCACGCCCGACATCGCCAGGCAGGCAGTGGCGATCGGCGCGAAAACCCTGTGGCTGCAACAGGACATCGTGTCGGCCGAAGCACGCGAGATCGCCGAGTCCGCAGGCTTGACCTACATCGAGGACCGCTGCACGGCGGTCGTGCGCTCGCTGGCCCAGATCACCAAGCCGTGACTGAGCGGGCTTATCCCGGCTTCTCTTCCTGGGATAAGCCCGCTTGGTCACGGGCTGGTCAAAGCTGTTGCGGTCCTGTGGGGACGGTCGGCGCCGGGTTGTCACGGACCTGGGTCTGCGCGGCACGGTGCTTGGCGACCGTGGCCGCGTAGCCGAGATCGTCGCGGTGCGGGAACGGCGACGGCGGCCGGTTGAACCGGAACGCCGCCGTCAGGTCACCGACCGCTGAGCGGCGCCACGCGCTGATGTGCGGCTCGGGAACGCCGAAGCGCTGTTCGAGCAAGCGAACCAGCGACGAGTGGTCGAACGTGTTCGAGCAGACGTAGCCGCCCGCCGTCCACGGCGAGACCACGATCGTCGGCACGCGGAACCCGAGGCCGATCGGTACCCCGCCGATGAACTCGTCCGGCGTCCCGGCAGGCGGTGTCGGCGGCAGCACATGGTCGAAGTAGCCGTCGTTTTCGTCGTACGTCAGGATGAACGCCGTTTTCGCCCAGACATCCGGGTTCGAGGCGATCGCGTCGATCTTGGACGCGATGTACTGCGCGCCTGCCGCGGGCATCCAGTTCGGATGCTCGGTCTGCGCGGACGGCGCCACCAGCCACGACACCGCGGGCAGGTTGTCGTTGCGCGCGTCGTGTTCGAACCAGCCTGCCGACTTCTTCACCATCCCGTTGCGGTACAACGGCGACGACTTCGGCGCGTCGGCGAACTGGCGGAACCACGCCAGCGAGTTGTCGTCGTAGTTGTCCTCTTCCTGGTAGATCCGCCAGCTGATCCCGGCGTCGGTGAGCCGCTCCGGGTACGTCTTCCACTTCAGCACCGGATTGTCCGACGACATGAAGTTCGTGTTCGCGGGCCCGCCGGCGGTGCCGTGCGGGTCGATCCAGCCGGTCCACATGTACAGCCGGTTCGGGTTCGTCGGCCCGAGCACCGAGCAGTGGTAGTTGTCGCAGACGGTGAACGCCTCGGCCAGCGCGAAGTGGAACGGGATGTCCTCGCGGTCGTAGTACGCCATGGTCTTGGCGCCCTTCGCCGGGATCCAGTTGTCCATCTTCCCGTTGTTCCACGCGGCGTGCTGATCCGACCAGTTGTGCGGCAGGCCGGGCGTGGCCTGCGCGCTGGTCTTGCCCGTGTTGTACCGGAACGGCAGCAGATAGCCGTCCGGATGCCCCGAATACGGCTGCCGGAACACCGAGTTCCCGTTCGGCAGCTTCATCGCCGCCGGGTCGGTGAAGCCGCGCACCCCGGCCAGCTTGCCGAAGTAGTGGTCGAAGCTGCGGTTCTCCTGCATGAGGATGACGAAGTGCTTGATGTCCTCGAGCCTGCCCTGCCGGACAGTGGACGTGTCGGCCAGCGCCTTGCGGACGTTGGGCGGCAGCACCACGGAGCCCAGCGCGGCGGCGGCTGCGGCGCCGAGTACCCGGCGGCGGGTGAGTTCCGGTTCGGTCACTTGACGACTCCAAAGTGGACGATCCGGCTGTTCCCGGTATCGGCGACGAAGATCCGGCCCTGCGCGTCGACCGCGATGCCCTGCGGGAACCGCAACGCGCCCTGACCGTCCAAACCGAACTCGGCGCGGAACGGACCGGCGGTGCGGAACTGGGAAACCCAGCCGAAATCGGGCTGCGTGACGAACGCGTTCCCGCCGGTGTCGATCGCGACACCGGCGGGATTGGACAGTCCGCCGAACTCGCTGCTCTGGCCGTAACCGAGCGAGCTGATCACCTTGCCGTCGCGCGAATAGCGCACGACGGCGACGTCGCCGTTGGCCAGCCTGCCGTTCTGGGTGACCCAGATGTCGCCTGCCGCGTCGACCGTGATGCCCTGCGGCGAGCTCATCTTCTCCGTGATCGGCGCGAGCTGCGCGCCGGTCTGGCCGTTGAACCGCGCGACCCGCTGGTGCCCGGTGTCGGACACGTAGACCGTGCCCTGCGCGTCGACCGCCACCCCGCGCGGGTTCTCCAGCACCCCGGCGCCGAATTCGCGGACGAAACCACCCCACCACGAGTACTCGGCGATCCGGTTGTTCCCGGTGTCCGCCACGAAGACGTTGCCGGCACTGTCGACCGCGACCGCCTCGGGCGCCCTGAGCCGTCCGGCGAGCACGCGCACGAGTTTGCCGTCGCGGTTGAAGCCCTGCACGCGGTCGTTCCCGGTGTCGGCGACCCACACCTGGCCGATCGGGTCGACCGCCAGCCCGGCGGGCCGCGAAAACTGGCCGGGTCCGCCGCCCGCGCGGCCGAACGCCGAGCGGAACACCGGCGGTTCGGTCTGCGGGGTCGGGCGCACGGCGAACTTCACCGGATCCGCTAGCCAGGTATAGCCGTCGTTGAAGAGATAGAAGGCCAGATAATCACCGGCCGCGAGCGAACCACTGCTGAAAGTGACTGTCCCGCTCGCGGAGGTGACATACTGCCAAAGAGTTGAAGGTCCCACGTATTTCTGTTCGACCGGCCCATTTCCCGGATCGGCATAGAGGCCGACCCAGTTCTTCGGGGTCACGGTTTCGCTGGGCGTCGAGTAGGTGAAAGTGATCGACTCTCCCTGTTCGACGGACGCGGCACTGCCGCGCAAGGTGCCACTTGTCGCCACGTCGCCCAGGATCACCATGCTGATTCGATCAAGTCCAGCGACGGAAGTCGGTCGATGACCATGTTCAGGAACTGTTCCACGGCCGGTAACTGACGGCACGCCAAAAGCTTCCCCCACACGGCCCAGCACTTGTAACGCTGGGAACACGACGCCACAAGATCACGTCGAGAATTGGTCAGAGGTTCAACCATTCAGACCAGGATCACCCGCACCCGGCGGTCCATTCGGCTCGACATCTTCCCCCCAAAGGTCGGAGGTGTTACTTTTCAACCCCGCCTAGCGGAAATGGTTACCGCTGAACGGGATTACAAAAAGAAAGGTGAGGTGTTAGATCGATGGAGGGCACGGTCCTGAACACCGAGCAACGCGGCCTGGAAACCAGCGGCACCCTCGAACGCGGCCTCGCCGTGCTCGAGCACGTCGGCCAATGCCAGGAGATTTCCACGAACGCGATAGCCAGGCAACTAGGCCTTTCGCGCAGCGCCGCGTACCGCATCGTCGGCACGTTGAAGAATCTCGACTACCTCGAAGCCGATCACGTGACCGGCCGCATCAGGCTCGGCACGAAACTGGTCGAACTCGGGGTCCGCGCCATGTCGGCCACCGACCTGCACCGGTGCGCGCCGCGGTATCTCGCCGCGCTCGCCGAGCGCTCCGGCGAGACGACCTATCTCGCGGTGCCGGACAACGACGCGATGGTCTACGTCGCGACCGAGCGCAGTGCCAACGCCGTCACGCTCGCCTGCCGCCTCGGCACGCGACGGCCCCAGCACGCGACCTCGCTCGGCAAGGCCTGGCTGGCCGCGCTGCCCGAGATGGACCGGGTCGACCGGGTCCGCCGGATGACGCTGGAAAGCCTGACCAGCAACACGATCGTCAACCACGCCCACCTGCTCGCCGAGCTGGCCACGACCAACCGGCGCGGCTGGGCGGTCGACGAGGTGGAGAACGAACCGGACGTCGGCTGCGTCGCGGCCGCGGTACGCGACCACTCGGGACAGCCGGTGGCCGCGATCAGTATCGCCGGGCCCGCGTCACGCGTGCTCCGGCGGATCGAAGAGCTCGGCGCGACTGTCGCCGCCGGCGCTGCCGAGCTCTCGCGGCGATTGGGGCACGTCCCGGTCTCCGCGTAGAAACCAGCACAAAAAACGACGGTGAGGCCGTCGTCCTGCGAGGACAAAGGGGTTGATCGTGGGCTGGGTCCAGGATTATCAACCGGCGGGCGGGCTGTGGGTATCCGCGCTGCTGGCGGCGTTGCCGATCATCGTGCTGCTGGTGGCGCTCGGCGTGCTACGCCGGTCGGCGCACCTCTCGGCCGCGCTGGCGTTGGTGACCGCACTGGGCATGGCGTTGCTGCTGTACAAGATGCCGATCGGGCTCGCCTTCGATGCGGCGGCGATGGGTCTGGTGTTCGGTGTCTGGTCGGTCGCCTGGATCGCCTTCCACGCGGTCTATTTCCACAACGTGACCGTCGCGACCGGCCGGTTCGACAGCATCAAGGCGGTGCTCGCCGGGTTCAGTGAGGACAGGCGGCTGCAGGCACTGCTGATCGCGTTCAGCTTCGGCGCGCTGCTTGAAGGCATCGCCGGCGGTGGCTCGCCGATCGCGATCACCGCCGCGATGATGGCCGCGCTCGGGTTCCCGCCGGTGAAGGCGGTCGTGCTGGCGTTGCTGGCGAACACCGCACCGGTGGCGTTCGGCGGGCTCGGCAATCCGCTGATCGTGCTGGGCAGGCTGACCGCGCCGATCATCGGCAAGTCACCGGAGCAGGCGACCGAGCTGTACTCCGCGATGGTCGGGCGCCAGCTGCCGGTGCTGGCGTTGATCGTCCCGGCGTTCCTGGTCGTGGTGCTCGCCGGGTGGAAACGGATGGTCGAGGTCTGGCCTGCCGTGCTCACCGCGGGACTGGCGTTCGCCGCCATGCAGTTCGTGGCGTCGAACTTCATCAGCGCGAGCCTGGTCGACGTGCTCGCGGCGCTCGCCGCGATGGCGGCACTGTGGATCCTCACCCGGTTCTGGCAGCCCAAGACGGTCTGGCGGTTCGATGGCGAGGAGCCTGTGAAAGCGCATTCAGGACGCAGCGTCGGCGCCGCCAAGGCCGAACGCGGCGCCCTGTACGCCTGGATGCCGTACATCATCCTGATCCTGGCGATCTTCCTGTCCCGGATCGGCACCATCTTCAAGAACCTGCCGACCTGGCTGGATCTGTCGAAGCTGCTGCACAAGGCGGACTGGGTGTTCGCCTGGCCTGGTCTGCACAACCAGGTGATCCAGCACGCGCCGATCACCCCGAAGAACGCGCCGTACGCGGCGAAACTGACGGTGGACTTCCTGTTCTCGCCAGGCACGGTCGCGCTGACCGCCGCCGTCATCGCCGGGTTCGCGATGGGCGCGCGGCCGGGGCTGCTGGTCCAGACCTATCGCAAGACGCTGTTCCAGATGCGCTGGGCGCTGGCCACGATCTTCATGATCCTGGCGATCGCCTTCGTGATGAACTACTCGGGCGCGACGCAGACACTCGGCCTCGCACTCGCCACGACCGGTGTGCTGTTCCCGCTGTTCTCGGCCTACATCGGCTGGCTCGGCGTGTTCCTCACCGGCTCGGACGCGTCGACGAACAGCCTGTTCGGGCCGATGCAGGTCATCTCGGCGCAGCAGTTGCACATCGACCCGGTGCTCGCGGGCGCCACCAACACCTCCGGTGGCGTGATGGGCAAGATGATCTCGCCGCAGAACCTCTCGATCGGCGCGACGGCCATCGGCCAAAGCGGCAAGGAAGGCTCGTTGCTGCGGCAGACGTTCTTCTGGTCGATCGCGCTGACCGCGGTGGTCGGCGTGATCTCACTGCTCCAGGCGACGGTCCTGTCGTTCATGATCCCGAGCTAGTGACCTGGCTCACAGCATTGATCCGTTGAGGATCTTCCTCCGTGTGTGTGGTGTCCGCCGCGAAACCACACACACGGAGGAGTTCCACCATGAAGAAGTCTCTCGTCGCCATCGCCGCGGGCGTCGCGGCCACCGCGATCGTCCTCGGCGCACCGGCGCAGGCTTTCGCGGCGCCGAAGGGCAAGTCGTCCGGCAGCGTGATCCTGTTCGACGACAAGAACTTCAGCGAGAACGGCGCCGCGCAGGGCCTCGCGGGCAGGGGTTGCCAGAACGTCTTCCGCGATGACATCGCTTCGTCGCTGTCGGCGAACGGCGCCATCAAGATCTGGTCAGGCGCGAACTGCACCGGCCGCTCGGCCGTCGTTTCCGGCGACGTGCTCGACCTCGGCACCATCGGATTCGACAACGAGATCTCCTCGGTCGCGTTCGGCTGACGATCTCGCCTCGATTGATCATCGATCTGGCCCAGTCACCAATTTGTGACTGGGCCAGACGGATGAATATCGCCTTGGCTTCCTCGATCGCCGACTTACCGTGGATTCATGCCACTCACATTGCTCAAAGGTACGTTCCAGATCGTCGGTGCCTCTCCCGATGGAGACTCGGTACGTTTTTATCCGGATGATCCGTCCGCGATACCGAAAGACATGAAAGTCCGCCTGAACGTCCGGGGCGGAATGCAGTTACGGCTCGACGCGATCGACGCGCTGGAAACCCACTACCAAGCGCAGAATCACGGCGGAATGTGGCACCAACCTCCGGAATGGGGCGGTGCCGCCTCGGAAAGACTCTTGTCCTACCTGGGTTTCACCAGGGTCGTACGCAACGAACGGGGTATCGTCACCTCGTCGACTCCTGACCAGGTGTCCGGTCATATCCTCACCAAGTTCGCCGACAAATACGGCCGCGCGGTCGCCTTCGCGTTCCCCGGTCAGCGGCCCGGCCGCTCGATCGACGGCAGCAGCGTCTACCTCGACGCCAAGGGACTGAAGTCGTCGGCGAACTACGTGCTGACGAATGAAGGACTGGTCTACCCCACTTTTTATTCACTGCTTTTCGTCGATCTGCGCCAGGCGTTGTCGGACGCGGCCGTCGCTGCGCGAGAAGCGGGATTGGGGCTTTGGGCGGATGACACCACGAATGCCGGCTTCCGGCTGCGCAGCCGTAAACAGCTGAGCGACACCCAGGTGATCATGCCGAAACTGTTCCGCCGCCTGGTCGACTATCTCGGCCTCGACGAGATGGGCGGTGTCTCACTCGCCGCGTTCCACGACTACGTCGACACCCGCGACGACCGGTTGTTCACCGTCCCGGAAGGCCAGTCGACGGAGTTCGCGACACTGGTCGAGGTTAAGCGGCAGACGCTCAAAGTGACCATCGAACCGGAACGGATCGTCTTCCTCGAAGGTTGACCTCGAGTCCACTGGAGGTTGCAAGATCACGGCTGTGGACGAAGCCGTGCTGAAGCGATTGGACCGCGAAGACAACGCCTGGCTGAGCACGTCACGGCCGGACGGGTCACCGCATCTGACCCCCGTCTGGTTCGTGTACGAAGCCGCCTGGTGGGTCTGCGTACTGGAGAACAGCGTCAAATACCGGAATATGCGGCGGGATCCGAGGGTCTCGCTGGCGCTGGAGGACGGCTTGGCGCCGGTCGTCGCGGAGGGAGTCGCGACGATTCACACCACCGGTTTCCCGCAGCGGATCGTCGACGCGTTCGCCGCGAAGTACGACGGATGGGACATCGGCAAGCCATACCAAGGCATCGGCCGGGTGCTGTTCGAAATCCCGGTCACGCGCTGGCTGCTCGCCGGCGTGGCACAGTGAAAAGCGGGATGCCCCTGGTCGGAAGGGACATCCCGCTTTCGGCTGGACTCAGAAGTCGCCCGGCGGCACCCATGGCGTGCCGGGGAAGAAGATCCGCCCTTCCGGCCGGTACTGCCTGCCCATGACGTTCTGCCATGACCACGGCTGCAGCTCCGGGTCCTTGGGCCAGTACTGGTCCCAGATGGCGCTCTTCTCGTCGCGCCAGTAGCCCCAGACGTTCTCTTCGTATTCGGCGATGATGTAGTTCTGGTACTCGTCGCGCCTGACCAGCGTCTTCTTCTCGCTGTTGACCGCGGCGTTGGCCGTGAGGATGGCGCCCGAGATGTGGTCGATGTGGTCGGGGTTGCCGTTCGAGTCGATCTCCCGGTGCCCGATCGTGCTCTGCGTACGGATGAAGTCCGGGTTCACGGTGGTGATGATCGACTTGAGCATCGCCTGGAACTGGGACTTCGTGTAGCCGGGCCTGCCGTCGATCGGCTTGGCGACGAACGACGAGTTGTGCAGCATCCGGTAGAGATCACCGTTGTCCGCGCCCTCCGCCGCGTGGATGAACGTGAACACGAGGTGCACGTTCGTCCCGTTGAGACGGTTGGTGGCGAGCTGACGCCCCGCGAACGTGCGCGGCTCGTACTCCCAGGAGTTGGCCACTTTGGCCGCACGGGCGTACGCGGCACGCGCGCCCTGGATACGCAGGTCCGCGTAGTCCATTCCCCAGTGCGTGCGGCCCGGCTTGTACCCGACCTCACCCGCGGTCAAATAGACGATCCACACTTCCCAGCCCGCTTGGACATCGGAGGCGATGTCCGGGTTCATAAAAAGGAGGTCGTCGTCCTGGTGTGCGATGAAACTGATCGTCTTCGACACGGCCAAGCTCCTAGTAAGCGGCTGAATCCGACGGGTTACCAGGGCCCGCAGGACTTGATTCGACAAGTGAAAGCAGGATCCCCTCGATACTCAAGAAGCTGAGCCGAATCGTGAGGGGACCCTGCGCGATTCGTCACGCCCAGTAACTCACATAGTCGGACGGCGGCACCCAAGGTGTGCCAGGCTCGAAGATGCGGTCGTTCGGCCGGTACTGCTTGCCCATCACCTCGAACCAGGAACTCGGGCCGAGCTCCGGGTCGTGCGGCAGGTACTTGGACCAGATGGCGGTCTTCTCGTCCCGCCAGTAGCCCCAGACGTTGTCTTCCCAGTCCGCGATGCAGTAGCAGTGGTACTCGTCGCGGCGGACCAGCGTCTTGTTGCCGGCGTCGACGCACGCGTTCGCGACCAGGATCGCGGCCGCTGTGTGGTCGATGTGGTCGACGGTGTTGTCCGGCCTGCGCATGCGGTGGCCGATGGTGCTCTGCGTGCGCACGAAGTCGGGGTCGGCCCTGACGATCAGCGCGTGCAGCATCGACTGGAACTGGGCCTTGGTGTAGCCGGGCCTGCCGTCGATCGGGTTGGCGACGAACGACGGGTTGGCCAGCATCCGGTAGAGATCGCCCTTGTCGGAGCCCTCTGCGGCGTGGACGTAGAGGAACACCAGGCGCAGGTTGACACCGTTCAGCGTGTTCGTCGCGATCTGCCTGCCGTCCACCCAGATCGGCGCGTAATCCCAGGAATTCGCGACCTTGGCCGCGCGGGCGTACGCGTCACGGACGCCCTGGATACGGAGGTCCGCGTAGGCCGGACCCCAGACCTTGCGGTCGGGGTGTGCGGCGTCGGGCGGCCCCACGTCACCCGCGGTCAGGTAGACGACCCAGACCTCGGAGCCCGCCTGGATGTCCGAGGCGATGTCCGGGTTCATGAAGAGCAGGTCGTCGTCCTGGTGCGCGATGAAACTGAGCGTCGTCGTCACAGCCAAGCTCCTAGTAAGGATTCGAATCGATTGAGCAAAACGTATTCACCCAGCACCGAAGAAGAGCAAACGAATTGTGAGGGCCTGACTGGCTCTTTGTCACCCCAGAAGCCAGCGTCACCCTCTAACTCAACACACCCCTTCTAGGTGACACTCTACCCAGGATCAGTGGCCACCTGTAGCCATCTCACCTGGATGCCCACCTGGTCAGGTGATCGCCGGAGGCGGACCCCCCGTTACATCGCTGCGAGATCACTCACAAGGGGCAACGAACGCGGCGTTGGCGACCATGAATCACGCGGGCAGGTTGATTATTTACCCGGTCCAGTCGAATAGACCGCTCGAATTGCTTTCCCGTTGTTATGCGAACGCAATTCTTAATTGCGGCAACGCGAGTCGTGGCACGTCCGTGGAGCGGTACGACCCAGGGTGGGTATCCGGTCAAATCGGGCCCCGCCGTCACTCGATCGGGTGAACGGATAGTGAGCATCTTGTCCGCCCCTTCAGGCGGGTTAAGATATTTCGGCCCCGCGATCGAATAGCCGTGATCGGCCCGGCACAACGCCGCACCGGCACCGGCCCACACCCGGTCTGAGCTGCGACGAAACCGGCCGAAGGGGTACCGCCGAGCGGGCGATCGGCTGCCCGGAAGCGCGAAGAAGCGCCGTTGAACGTGGTTCGATCACCGGGATACCCGCGTGACAATCCGTTACCAACGAACCTCACCCGGCCGTTTAACGACCGAGGCGTACCGCTCGCCGCTGAACCCATCACTTATTCGCTTGGCATAGGACGATCTTCGCCATCATGGGCTGATCGGGGTAGCGCCTTTACCCCGGGAGAACGCAGTACGCGACCCCCTGCTGACACAGAGGGCCGCGTGATTGTCCACTGCCTCTTAGCGGTTAACCAGAAAGGTAGAGAACGTCCGTGACTGTACAGGCAGGTCTCGGCGAAAAGCCAGACGAAGAGTCACCCACACGAGCGCAAAACGATCAGCAGGCCCGGGGCCGCAAGAACCCGGTGACCCTCGACGACCTGCTGGGCGGCACCGGCGAGTGGCCGAGCTTCACGCCCCACGAGGACGCCAAGCCCGCCAAGCGCAAACGCTGGTAGCAAAGAGCTCCCGCATCGTGGCGATGCGGGAGCGCTTCGTAAGTCGCACCAAAGCCGCGCCTACTCGGCGACAGGGTGGACCAGCGCGCCGTACGCGGCCGCGAGCAGATGCGGACGCAGGTCTTCGACAGCACCGGAAGCCCGGCGGTGCAACGTGGTCAGAATGCCCAGAGCGGCTTCCGCGCGCAGGCGGGACTCGGGCCGATCGTCCACCGCCAGCAGTTCGGACAGCCGCTCCATCCCGACGGCCATGCGCTTGCCGACCTCCAGTGAGCGCAGGGTGGCCATGCTGCTCTCCAAGACCGTCATGATCCGCGGGCGAGCCATCACGATCCCGTAGTAGCTGGCCAGCAGCCCCGCGCTGCGCTCAGCGGTCGCGGGCTTCGCCTCGGCTTCGGCGGCGAGCGCCTCCACCTCCTGGCACACACTCTCGGCGAGAGCCGTGAGGATCTCCTGCTTGTTCCGAAAGTGGTAGTAGAGCGCCGCCGTCGTGAAACCCAGCCTGCTCGCAAGCTCGCGGATGCCCGCCTTGTCGTAGCCCACCTCGGCGAACAGCTCGACGGCGACATCCAGGATGCGCTCTCGCGTTTCCATCGCGACCTCCAGACTTGACTTACCGGGCGATCAGTAGGCTACCATCGTTCGTACTTACCGGACGATTAGTAAGGACTTGTCCATGACGACCACCTCTGCGCCACCGCCCACCCGCCGGGTGAGCCAGGGGCGCCTGATAGTGATCTTCATCGCGCTGCTCATCGGCATGTTCGTCTCGGCCATCGACCAGATGGTCGTCACCACGCTCGCCCTGTCGATCGTGCAGGACCTGGACGGCGCCGCCACCACCGCCGCAGGCCAGACCGGCTGGCTGGTCACGGCCTACTTGCTGACTTCGACGGCGGTCATGCCCCTGGCGGGCAAGATCTCAGACCTCTACGGACGCAAGCTCACCTACATCGTCGCGATGGGCCTGTTCGTGCTCGGCTCTCTCTTGGCGGCCCTTTCCACGACGATGCCGATGCTGATCCTGGCCCGCGGCATCCAGGGTGTCGGCAGCGGCGCGCTGGTCAGCGTGACCTTCGCCGTGCTGGCCGACCTGGTCAGCCCACGCGAGCGCGGCAAGTACCAGGGCGGGTTCGGCGCGGTGTTCGCCTCGTCCAGCCTGCTCGGCCCGGTCATCGGCGGCCTGTTCGCCGGCGGCGGCACGGTCTTCGGGTTCGCCGTCGACTGGCACGCGGTCTTCGCGATCAACATCCCGATCGGCGTGCTCGCGATCGCCGTCAACGCCTTCCTGTTGCCGGCCTCGTACCGTCGCGACCGGCCCAAGCTGGACATGATCGGCGCCGTGCTGATGGTCGCCGGGGTCAGCGGCGTGCTGCTGGCCGTGCAATGGGGCGGGCAGTCCTACCCCTGGGGCTCCTGGCAGGTTCTGCTGCCGGCGCTGGGCGGACTCGTCCTGCTCGTGGCCTTCGTGCTCTGGGAGCGGCGGGCCGTCGAACCGATCCTGCCGATCCGGCTTTTCCGTGACCGCACTTTCTCCATTCTCAACCTGGGCAGCCTGCTGCTCGGCATGGTCTTCTCGGGACTGCTGATCTACCTGACGGTCTTCGTCCAGCTCGCCCAGCACGTCAGCCCGACCGACGCGGGCCTGAGCATGCTCCCACTCACCCTCAGCATGGTCGGCACCTCGGTGCTCACCGGCATGATGGCGAGCAAGTTCGGCCGCTTCCGGATCTTCATCCTGCTCGGCGCCCCGCTGCTGGCGACCGGCGGCGTGCTACTCACCACGCTCACCCCGGAAAGCTCGATCTGGACGGTCCGCGTCTTCGCGCTCGTCGTCGGCGTCGGCGCGGGGCTGATGCAGCAGATGTTCATCCTCGGCACCCAGAACGCGGCGACCGACGACGATCTCGGCGTGGTCACGGTGTCGAGCACGTTCTTCCGTACGCTCGGCGGCGCGGTCGGCGGCTCACTGTTCGGGGTGCTGCTCACCCTTCGACTGTCCTCTTTGGACGCCATCGACGCGGCGAGCCCGCAGGCGTACGTCACGGCGATGACGCCGGTCTTCCTGACGGTCGCGGCCTTCGCCGCCGTGATCTTCGTGACCACGCTGTTCGTTCCGGACAGGCAGCTTCGGGACCTCGACGAAGAGACGCTGGCGCTGGCCGAACTCGGAGTCACGGAGGCGTAGCGCGGATCTCCGTCCGAATCCTCGAAACGGCTTCGGACGGAGACTCGCGGCTGACCGCTGTTCGCTGGAGCCGGCAAGGGGCCTCGAACCCCTGACCTCCTGTTTACAAGACAGGTGCTCTACCAACTGAGCTATACCGGCGTGACCGGAGCCAGTATATCTAGGGGTGCAGCGGCTTGGACGTGGGCGTCACCGAGCAGCGTCTTGTAGGACGCGCCGTGGCGCAGCGCCGAGTCCGGGTTCTTCTTGTCGAGCAGGTAGTACCAATCCACTTGGGTCGCGGCGGGTGTCACCTCGAGCACGCAGGGTCCGTGCGAGTCGAGTTCCACGTACTGGACGTGCGGGTTGAGCCTGCGGAGTTCGGCCTCGATGGCGAGTGAGGCAGTGCGCGGCGGGACCTTGAACAGCTCGTCGAAGTTGTCCGAGGTGACCGAGGTGCAGACGAACTCGGTGGCCACCGAACGGCCGGACTCGAGCGGGACGTTGTTGGCCCACGAGGTGTGGATGTCGCCGGTCAGGAAGACCGTGTCGGTGATGCCGCGGGCGTCGAGGGTGCTGAGGACGCGGTCGCGGTCGGCGAGGTAGCCGTCCCAGATGTCCGTGTCGGCGGTCGGCAGCCGCGGCTGGTCGCCGAGGAGCGTGTGCAGCGCGGTGGCCGCCCGCGGATCGGGCAGCGCGGGCAGTTTGAGTGGGCTGATCATCACCGAGTTGCCGACCAGGCGCCAGGTCGCGCGGCTGTGCACGAGACCGTCGAGGAACCATTCGCGCTGCTCGGCGCCGAGAATGGTGCCGTCGGGGTTCTCGCCGGGCGCCTTCGGCTGCTGGGTGCGGTAGCTGCGGAGATCGAGCATCGTGAGGTCGGCGAGCTTGCCGAACCGCAGGCGGCGGTACAGGCGTTCGCCGGCGTTGCGGACCGGCATCCACTCGAAATAGGCGCGGTGCGCGACGGCCTTGCGGACGGCCCAATCCCCCTCTGTCGCGGGGTCGTGGGACGGCGAACCGCCGGACCAGGCGTCGTCAGCGGCCTCGTGGTCGTCCCAGGTGGCGATCATCGGGTGCCGGGCGTGCATGCGCTGGACATGCGGATCGGTCTTGTAGAGCGCGTGGCGCTGGCGGTAGTCGGCGAGTGTCTCGATCTCGTGCGGCGGCAGGCTCTGGCGCAACGCCGTCGCGTCGCCCGCCATCTCGTAGATGTAGTCGCCGAGGTGGATGACGGCGTCGAGGTCTTCGCGCTCGGCGAGGTAGCGGTACGCGCCGAAGTAGCCGACGTGCCAGTTCGCGCAGGACACCATGCCGAAGCGCAGGCGGTCGACGTCGGCGCCCGGCCGGGGCGCGGTGCGGGTGCGGCCGACCGGTGAGTACTGGCCGCGGAAGGTGAAGCGGTAGAAGTAGTCCGTGCGCGGGCGCAGGCCGTCGGCGCTGACCTTGACCGTGTGGTCGCGGTCGGGGCCGGTGTGGACGCGGCCGCAGGCGACGACCCGGCGGAAGCCCGCGTCGGCGGCGACTTCCCAGCCGACCTCGGCGGACGGGCCGAGGCCGGAGCCCGGCGTCGCGTCCGGGCTCGGCGTGAGCCTGGTCCACAGGAGCACGGAATCCGGGAGCGGATCCCCCGAGGCGACGCCGTGCACGAAAGCGGGCGCCGCGGCTTCGGCCTTACCCGGCAGTGCGACGGCGACCGTGGCTCCGGCGGCGAGCAGGACGGTGCGTCGGCTCAACGATGATTTCCCCATAGCGCTCGATCATGGGGCCAACGGCGGGATCACGGCAACCGCCGGAGCGGTCCCCAAAATGTCAAATTTCGCGAACTCCCGCTGATCCCCGAGCCGTGCCTCGATACGCTTCAACCGGCCGTCCGCGTCGACCCAGTAGCGGACGCGCGCTCCGTCCGCCGACGGGGTCCGGCCCGCCTGCTGCGGGCCTTCGAGCACGTCGACGTCGGTGCCGTCGACGTTGTCCTTGCGCAGCCAGCGTGCCGAACTCTGCTGCAGCAGCTGGGCGTTGTCCGGGCGGTCGGCGGCGAGGTTGACCAGCAGCCGCAACGCGCCGTCGATCTCGGAACCGGCCTCCTGGAACGGCCTGATCTGCCAATCACCGTCCGGCGGCGGGTCGACGGGCTCGGTGGCCGGGTTCGTCAGGTACGCCAGCCTGGTGAGATTCCACTGCAGCAGGCCCGCGCTGGTGGGATCGTCGCGGCCATCGGTGCGCATGGCCGCGTAGCCGACGTGGTCGACGAAATCGACCCGGCCGGTGAGCAGCAGCTTGCCGCCTGGGCTGGGGATGCCTGCGGTGAACTTGGCGCTTTTGGCCGTGTAGTTGGTGAACCGGACCAGCGCGAGGCGTTCGGCCTCCCCTGTGGACAGTGAACGCGGCTGGGGCGCGTCGGCGCATCCGGCGAGCAGGAGTGCGACGAGGACGATGGCGCGTTTCATGAGCGGACCGCCGCTCGGTCGGCGAACAGGTCTTCGGGTGGCAGGACGACCGCGGCGAGGTCGATCTTGCCTGGCAGGCCGCGCGCGGGGTTCGCGGGAGCGGTCGCGGCGTTCGGCAGATCAGGCTGGGCGGGTGGCGGGGCGACCTCGGTGAACGGCACGCCGCGCGGGGCGGCGACCTTGGGCATTGGAACGCCGGGCCCGGCCGCGCAGGCTTTGAGGCCTTCGGGCCTTTGTGAGCCGATTTCGTTGTCCTGTAAGCAGTTATCGACGCCAGGAGAACGGGAGGACGCGGTGTAGGCGAAGTCGACGCCGTTGCCGGTGATCACGTTTCCCTGCACCTTGTTGCCTTGCGGTGGCAGGTCTTCGCTGGAGCCGAGCGCGAGCCCGGTCGTCGGATTCGCACTGACTCGATTGCGCAGCAGCATGTTTCCGCGCCCGCCCGCGAGACCGATGCCGAGCCCGAACGCGCCGTCGGCTTGGGCGGGCGACGCCGGTTCGGCGTTGCGGGTGACCAGGTTTCCGGCGATGGTCGCGTTTTCCTGGGGTACGAATGCTTCCTGATAGTCCGAATTGGACGTCATGCCGACACGGTTGCCGGAGAACCTGTTGCCCAGCACGAACATGTCGCCCGAAGCGTTGGTGCCCTCATAGCCGACCGCGTTGCGCTCGGCGACGTTGCGGCGGACGACGATGTCGCACGGCTTGCACTGGCCGACGTAGAACCCGGAGTCGGCGCTGCCGGAGGCGTAGCTGTCCTCGATGACGCCATGCTGAGCGTCGAAGGCGTAGATGCCGTAGAGCGCGTTGTTGGACGCGGTGACGTACGAGACACGGAACCCTTGCAGCGGAGGAAAAGCGCCGGGATCGAGCTTGTGGTAGCCGTCGCTGCCCCTGGCGAGGCCGCCGTTGCCGTCGCTGAGCCCGGTGAAGAGGACACCGTTGAGCGTGTGGTTGCGGACCGTCAGGTTCTCGACGCTCACGCCCGCCGCGGTGACCACGATGCCGTTCGCGCGGCGTACCTCGCCGTCGATGACCACACCGCCGCGTTTGGTACCGCGCAGGGTCACGTTGGGGGTTTTGATCCGCACGGATTCCTTGTACACGCCCGGATCGACCAAGATGAGATCGCCATCGCGGGCGGCGTCGGCGGCCTCGGTGATGGTCTTCGCGTTCTGTGGCACCCGGATCGTGCCGGACTCGGGGCGCACCTGGGCACCGGAACAGGAGGCGGTGCTGAGCACCAGGGCCAGCACCAGGCAGAGTTTGCGACGCACGAGCAAGGACAGTAGGTCTTCGCTACGCCAAAGCCGTCATCTCTGCCAGCAGTGTCACCCGAAGAGGGGTTTTCCCGTCGCCCGGTTGGGTAACGCTGGGGCGGTGTGCAGAATACGAATGTGAATGCGATCTCGCGGCGTCACCTCCTGCTCGGAGCGGGTACCGCGGCACTCGCCGCCGGGTGCGCCGCCGCGCCCGCGGCCTCCACCGTCGTAGACCCGTACGGCGCGCACCAGGCGGGTGTCGTCACGCCCGCGCAACGCCATTGCGACGTCTCGGTGTGGGACGTCGCCGACTTGGACCTGGCCGCGCTCGGCAAGGAAATCGGTGCGCTGCGGCGAAATCCGGCGCTGACCGGCATGCCGATGGACGACCTGACGGTGACCGTCGGGCTGGGGCCGCGGCTGGCTTCCATGGTCGGCGAGCTGCCGGAGTTTCCCGGCGACCAGGTGCCGCCGTCGTCGCGTGGCGGGGATCTGCTGGTGCAGGTGTGCGGGGACGACCCGCTTTCGGTCTCGCTGGCTTCGGGGCTGCTCGGCCGGGGAACGTTGCGGTGGCGGCAGAACGCGTTCCGCGGACCGTCCACTTCGGCCGGTCCGGCACGGAACATGCTCGGGTTCGTCGACGGCATCGTCGGGCCGACCGAGCCCGCGCGCGAGGTCTGGCTCGACAGCGGCGGGACGATCGCGGTGGTGCGGCGGATGCGGTTGCACGTCGCGGACTTCCTCGCGCGGCCGGTCCCCGAACAGGAGCGGGTTTTCGGGCGGCGTAAGGACGACGGCCGTCCGTTGTCGGGTGGCGACGAGGTCGACCTGAGCGCTAAGAGCCCGGATGGGCAGTACCTGATTCCAGCCGACGCGCATGTGCGGTGGGCGCATCCCATGTCGGCGGGAGTGCCGACGATGCTGCGGCGGTCGTACAACTACGACAACGGCGGCGACGACCGCGGGCTGCTGTTCATCTCGTTCCAGCGTGAACTGCGGACCTTCGTCAACACCGCGTACCGGATGGCGGACGGCGACGCGCTGCTGCGCTTCGCGACGACCACGGCCTCGGCGGCGTTCTACGTGCTGCCGGGATTCACCGCCGAACGGGCGCTGGGGGCCTGAGGGCGGGCCGCGGCCCCCGGTATCCAGCTTACCTTTCGGCACCGACACAAAAGGGGTCGTGAGTGGTATGGCCGGTTAGAACCGGCGGTACCACTCAC
>NZ_JBHWEB010000129.1:0-2013 GCF_042734395.1 Amycolatopsis sp. NPDC059657
GGTTCTAACCGGCGTAAACACTCACGACCCCAATGTCAGGTCGGGCACGAAAAAGCGGGGCCGGCGAACCGGCCCCGCTTTTCGGTCACTCAGATTCAGTTGTCGAAGCTGCGCCGCGGACGGCTGCTCGGCCGCTGCGGACGGCCACCCTCACGGGAGCCACCGCCGCCACCACCGCTGCCGTAGCGCGGCTGACGGCCACGGCCGCCGAAGCCGCCGGGACGGCCACCCTCACGGGAACCGCCGTAGCCACCGCGCTCGCCACCGCCGCCGAAGCCACGGCCACGACGCGGGGTCTCGCGCTGACGCTCGGCGACCGGCTCGCCGCTGGGCTGCTGCGCACCGGTGATACGCGACAGCTCGGTGTCGCCGGGGCGCACCGTGGCCTGCTCCGCGCGGACACCCGCGCGGTCGGTCATCCGGCGCACCATGCGGCGCTGGTCGTGCGTGACCAGCGTGACCACGACGCCCGAGGCGCCTGCGCGAGCCGTGCGGCCCGCGCGGTGCAGGTAGTCCTTGTGGTCGGCGGCCGGGTCGACGTGCAGCACCAGGGAGATGTCATCGACGTGGATGCCGCGGGCGGCGACGTCGGTGGCGACCAGCACCGGGGTGTGGCCCTCCTTGAAGTCGGCGAGCACGCGGTTGCGCTGACCCTGGGTCTTGCCACCGTGCAGCGCGCCTGCCGCGACGCCCTTCTCGCGCAGACGCTCCGCGAGCCGGTCGACGTGGTGCTTGGTGCGGACGAACATGATCGTCCGGCCGTCGCGGGCGCCGATCTCGGTGATGATGTCCTGCTTGTCCTGGTGCGAGACCTGGAGGACGTGGTGGTCCATCGTGGTCACGCTGGCGGACACCGGGGCGACCGAGTGGGTGACCGGGTCGGTCAGGTAGGCGCGGACCAGGCGGTCCACGTCACCGTCGAGCGTCGCCGAGAACAGCAGGCGCTGCCCGCGCTGCGGGGTCAGGTCCAAGATCTCGCGGACCTGCGGCATGAAGCCCATGTCGGCCATCTGGTCGGCCTCGTCGAGCGCGACGAAGTTGACGTCCGAAAGCACCGCGGTGCCCTGGCGGACGTGGTCCGAAAGGCGCCCGGGGGTGGCGATCAGCAGGTCGACACCGCGGTTGAGCGCCTCGGCCTGACGGGCGAAGGCCATGCCGCCGACGGCCACGCGGCACCACAGGCCGAGCGACTTGGCGAGCGGGGTCAGCGAGTCGGCCACCTGCATGGCCAGCTCACGGGTGGGAACGAGGACGAGGGCGCGGGGCCGCTTCGGGCGGGCCTTGCCACCGTCGAGCCTGGCCAGCATGGCCAGGCCGAACGCGAGGGTCTTGCCGGAGCCGGTCTGGGCGCGGCCCAGCACGTCACGGCCTGCGATCGCGTCCGGGATGGTCGCGGACTGGATGGGGAACGGGGAGTTGATCCCCGCTTCGCGCAGGGCGCGAAGCAGCGGCTCGGGCAGGCCGAGCTCGGCGAAGGTCTTGCTCGGCACGGTCTCGATGGCCGTGTCGTTGTGCAGCACCTCAGTACCCGCGGTACGCGCACGCGGCTTGCGGTGCGATCGAGCCGAAGGGGCGGAGCTGTTGAACGTGACTGTCACTGATACCTCTCGGACGTGGCACGTCACAAGGAGGCCCGGCTGTCCGCGCGCAGGCAGGACAAGATGGTGTGCAGTGGGCTTTCACAGGGACGAACCCGGCACACCATGTCTGCATGACACCGCGCGCCAATTGGTTGATACGGATACCGCGAGCCATTCGGTTGGCTTTGGAGGCGACGGACACCACTCATCCACGCCGCCGATTGCGGTCTGTCACTACTGTACCGGAGTCGGTCTCCGGCACCTACTCGCAGGTCCCAACTGTGGTCAACCCCTCAACCATCACCCCTGAATCACGATCGGCGGACAAGCCCGAAAGTGGGTGTAGGTCGGTGTCATCGTTCGGATGGCAACATTGGGGGTGGGGGGGCCCGGGGGCCCGGGGGGGCGGGCGGGCCCGCCCCACCCCCCCGTC
>NZ_JBHWEB010000129.1:2023-24517 GCF_042734395.1 Amycolatopsis sp. NPDC059657
GCCCGAATGTGCCTTTCGTCAGATGCGATCTGACGAAAGCCACTTTCGGGGTTCGCCTGACCGGGGCGCCGGGGCCTAGGGCAGGCCCGCCACCTCCCGCAGGTCGGTGACCAGGGCCGCCGGGTCCGTTTCGGACTCGGGCAGGCCGCGAGCGGTGAACCATGAGGCGATGTTGCGGACGTCGCGTTCGAGGAACTCGAGGCCACGCGGGTTGGCCACGATGTCGACCACCTGGGGCAGGTCGATGATCATCACCCGTCCCCTGTGGACCAGCAGGTTGTACGCCGACAGGTCGCCGTGCGCCAGTCCCTGCGAAGCGAGCAGCTCCAGCGCCGCCACCGTCTGGTACCAGAGCTCCTTCAGCTCGGCGTCGTCGGCGCGGACCTGGGCGAGCCGGGGCGCGGCCGTTCCGTCGTCGTCGCCGATGAACTCCATCAGGAGCTCCGTACCGTGGCGCTGCACCGGATACGGGACCGGTGCGCCGATGCTCCACAGGCGACTCAGTGCCGCGAACTCGGCGACCGCCCACTGCTCGGCGATGAGGTTGCGGCCGAAGCCGGTGCGGGTCTCGATCGCCCGCATCTCACGGGACCGCCGCATGCGGCGGCCCTCGAGATACCCAGCGTCGCGGTGGAACATGCGGTGCTCGTTGCTGCGGTAGCGCTTCGCGGCGAGCACCGTCTCCCGCGAGCCGTCGGGCAGGCCGCGCCGGATCAGGTGCACGTCGGCCTCCTTGCCGGTCTTGAGCACGCCGAGCTCGGTGTCGACCGCGGCGAGCGCGGTGAGCACCCAGTCCGGGCGCGGTGCCGGGCCGTGTTCGGCGTCTCCCCAGGTGGACCAGCGGTCGGCGCCGCCGGGGATGTCCTGGACATAGGCGTCCTCACGCAGCTGGGCGAGCCTGCCGCGTTCGGCTTCGGTCATGCGTCCGCTGCGGGAAGGCGCCGGCTCGTCGTCGAAGCGCGGGCGCTTGGACTTACGGCGGGCAGGACTGTCGTAAGAGTTTTCGAAATCGTGCTCGCGCACTGGTGGATTCTCCTTGTGAAGGGGTGCCCCACCGGGCGAGCGGCTAAGCGCTAACGGCCTCGGGGGGCGGATGGGCGGGCCATGGGCACGCCAACGACAGGCACGTACATGTCAGCCTCCTTCGCTCCACTCGGGCTCGTGTTGCGACGATCATCCCAACCGCGAAATCCCGCCGCAACCGAATTAAGCGCGCTGTAGCTCATCACGCGAGTGGACCTTCAATTTGCGCAGCACGCTGGCCACATGCTGCTCGACCGTGCGCCTGGACAGGAACAGCACCTCGGCGATCTCGCGGTTGGTGTTTCCCTCGGCGAGCAGCCGCGCGACGTCACGCTCACGCGGGGACAGCTCGTCGCCATAGCCACGCCTGCCGCGCCGTGACGGCGTGATCGCCCCCGTCGCACGGACGGCGTGACGGCAGCGCGCGGCGTCCCTGGTCGCGCCCAGCTCGTCGAAGGCGCTGGCCAGCAAGGTCAGTTCGCTCGCCTCAGGCTCACCACACCTCGCGAGTCGCTCACCCGCGAGCGCCGCAAGGTACGGCGCGGGCAGCCGCTCGTAGCGCTGCCGCGCGTCGGTGAGCTGCTTGACGGCGGACTCGCCGCGGCACAGCGCCAATATCCCTTGTGCCTCAGCCAAAGCCGCGTAGCTCGCCGGCGCGTCGCAGCCCGCGAGCCCGCGTTCGAGTTCGTCGGTAAGCGCTTGCGCGTCGCTTTCGCGGCCCGTCTGGCAGTACGCGTCGACCGCCATGACCACCAGCTCGCCTGCCCACGCCCAGACACCCTTGGCGCGCGCGGCTTCCAGGCCACGGTCGGCTTCGAGCGCGGCCGCCTCGGCGTCCTGTTGCGCGAGCAGCATCCGCACGACGCCCGCGTGCGCGGCGAGCACCACCGGCGCGATCGCGTTCTGCGGCTGCGCGATGCCCGTCTCAGCGAAATGCCCGGCCGCGCGGTCCCATTCACCGCGTGCGACCGCCAGCGAGCCCAGCACCAGCGAGAGTTCGCTCGCGACCGGGAGCAGGTCCTGGTACTCGTCGAGCAGCCGCAACGTCCGCGCGGTCAGGCCGTCCCAGTGCCCGGTCAGCCAGTCGACATGCGCGCGCGTGGCACGTGCGGTGCTGACGACATAAGGCGCGCCGCAGCTTGTGGCCAGCTGCATTCCGCTGTGCAGGAGGCTGCCTGCCCGGTCGTGATGGCCGATCCACGCGCACGCGTCGGCGAGGTTGCAGTGCATCCGCGCGAGCTGGCGCTGCTCGCCCGCCGATTCGATGGTGCCCGGCACGCGCCGCGCGAGTGCCCACGCGCGGCCGTCGCCGATGTGCAGCCAGGATGGGACGTTGCTGGCCATCAGCGTCAGCAGCACCAGCCGGTCGGTCGCGCCGGCGATCAGTTCGTCCACCCGCTGCATCCACGGCAGATGCGCGGACAGCGGCGTCGTGCCCGCCCACGGCAGCGCGAGCATGGCGATGCCACGCGCCTCCAGGTCGGGCCGGTGCCCGAGGTCGTTGACGGCCAGCTCGGTCTCGGCACGGCCCGATTCGACGCCACCCGAGTACCGCATCAGCAGCAGGCCGAGGCTCAGCCGGACTTCACCACGCAGCCGCCGCGACAGCCGCCGATCGCCGAGCAGCCGTTGCAGTGTCGCGATGACCTCGCGGATGCTCAGGCCGTCGAACGCGATCGCACTGAGTCTGCCCGCCAGTCTGTCCACATCGGACGGTTCGAGTGCCGGTTCGTCCAGCAGGCCGCGGAGCAGGTCGGTCGCGGTGGCCAGGTCGCCGACCTCGGCGGCGCGCTGGGCGGCCGCCTCGGCGTAGCGGATCGCGTCGGCCGACTCGCCCGCCTTGCGGCTGTGCCCGGCGAGCTGCACCAGCGGCGGCGGGCTCAGCTTCAGCAGCGCCTGCACGGCGCGCCGGTGCAACTGTTGCCTGGTGGGACCGGAAATCGTGCCGTAGACCGCCTGCTGGGCGAGGGTATGCCGGAACCCGTAGCGGCAGTCGCCCGCTTCGAACAGGACATGCTTTTCGAGCGCCGCGACCAGCGCGCGACGCGCCCGCCCGGCATCCAAACCGGCCGTGTCCGCGAGCACCGTGTCGGTGGCGGGCACGCCGAGCACGGCGGCGGCTTCGGTGAGCCTGCGTGCGGTCAGCGGCAGCTTGATGAGCCGCTCGACCATGGCTTCGCGGAGCAGAACGGGGACTTCGACGGACTCGAGCAGCCCGGCGTGCAGTGTTTCGGTGTGGTCGAGCGCGTTGAGTGTTTCCTCGACAACGAACGGGATCCCGGCGGTGCGCTCGTGCAGCCGCGCCGCGAACTCGGTGGACACCGCCCGCTCGCCCAGCAGCGCCGTGGCCAGGTGTTTCACCCCCTCGGCGTCGAGCGGGCGCAGTTCGATGAGCACACTCGCCGAGCCGGTCGCCGGTCGATAGCTGCTGCCGACCGGGATGCCGCCCGGCACTTCTTCGCGGCGATAGGTGAGCAGCAGGCTCAGGTTGCGCGGCGGATCGGCCATCAGGAAGCGCAGCAGCCTGCGTGAGCCGTCGTCGGCCCAATGCAGATCCTCGATGACGAGCACAAGCGCGCCCAATGAGCTGACCAGCTCCCGGAACGCACGGAAAAGCTGGTGCCGTTCGGCGCGCGGGTCACCGAGCGGCGCCGGTTGTTCCGGCAGGAAATCCGCCAGCTCGGGCAGATATGGCCGCAACGCGCCGCTCAGCGGGCTCAATGGCGGTTTGTTCTTGAGATGACGCCCGGCGTGACGCAGCGCTTCGAGCACTACGCCATAAGGGAATGGTTCGCCCAAAGGCTGGCAATAGCCGGCGAACACCAGCCGCCGCGCCGTTTCCGGCAGCCCGAGCAGCTCGGTGACCAGCCGTGTCTTGCCGACCCCCGCTTCGCCTTCGAGCATCACGATCGACGGCGGCCTGGCGATCGCGGACGCGAGCGCCCCCAATTCCGCGGACCTGCCTACGAGCACCGGCGAGCTCGCGTGTCTGACTCCGCTCATTTTCTAACGCTCATCATCGCAACCACCCAAACCACACCGTTCGGATCATCGCAGCTTAGGGCGGGCGGCTCTGAGACGGAACCCGTTCGGCCGGTCACGGAACTTTCGTAGGTGCGCAATAGATAGGTATCCCTACGGATCAATGCCTCGCTTGTTCGCCGGCGCCGTCGCTTCGACAGTGGATCGACCACCTGAGTGAACGGAGTCCTGATGCGTGAACATCTAATCCCGGTCGCGCTGCTGCTGAGCGCGGTGACGTCGCTGGCGCTGGCCGCGCCCGCGTCGGCCGGTCCGGAGGGGACGATTCGCGGCGCGGGCGCCGAGGGCGCGGTGCCCGGCAGCTATGTCGTGGTGCTGAAAGGCGGCGAGCCGAGCCGGTTGGCCGCCAAGTACGGCGGCAAGCTGACGCGGACCTACGACACCGCGTTGAAGGGGTTCGCGGTCGAGGCGAGCGAGGCGCAGGCTCGCAGGCTGGCCGCCGACCCGGCCGTCGCGTACGTCGAGCAGGACGCCGTCGCGCACATCACACCGGTTTCATCGGCGGCGGCGTGCCTTCGTGCTCGGGCGCCACGAACGGCGACGACGTGGCCATCCCTGACGCGGGCGAGGCCGTCACCAGCTCCGCCACCGTGAGCGGCTGCGACGGCAAGGCCTCGTCGTCGACCCGCGTTTCGGTCGGTATCAAGCATTCCTACACCGGTGACCTGAAGATCGACCTCGTCGCGCCGAGCGGCGCGGTGATCCCGCTCAAGCAGGCGGGCGGCGCGAGCACGGTCGACCTGAACACCACGTACACCGTGGACGCGTCGGCGGAGAGCCGCAACGGCACGTGGAAGCTGCGCGTGCAGGACGTTTATCGCTACGACACCGGTTCCATCGACACGTTCGGGGTGAGTTTCTGATGCGAGCTGTGCGGATCACGGTCATCGCGGGGTTGCTGCTGGCTTCGACGGGCACGGCGCTGGCCGCCGAGCCGGAAGGCACAGTGGTGCGGGCGCGTGAGCATTTCGGGGACCAGTACATCGTCGTGCTGCAGGACGTCAGCGCGTCGGCCGCCGACTTGGCCCGGCAGTACGGCGGTTCGGTCCGGTCGACGTATTCCGTGGCACTGCGCGGTTTTTCGGCGCACTTGACCGCCCAGCAGGCGCGTCGCCTGGCGGCCGACCGGTCGGTGAAGGCGGTGTACGAGGACGGCACCGCGCGTGCCACCGACACCCAGACCAACCCGACCTGGGGGCTCGACCGGATCGACCAGAAGAACCTGCCGCGTGACAACAAGTACACGTACCCGAACTCCGGCGAGGGGGTCACGGTGTACGACCTCGACACCGGGATCAAGCCGGACAACCCGGAGTACGAGGGCCGCGCGTCGGTCGGCAAGGACTTCGTCGGCAGCGGCGGCAGTGACTGCAACGGCCACGGCTCGCACACGGCCGGCACGATCGGCAGCAAGACCTATGGCGTCGCGAAGAAGGCCAAGATCGTCGGCCTGAAGGTGCTCGGCGCCGACTGCACCGGCAACGGCCCCGACTCGGCCGCGGTCGACGCGATGGAATGGGTGACCGCCAACGGCGTCAAGCCCGCGGTCGCGAACATGAGCCTGCGGATGGACCAGGTCGGCCTCGGCGACGACGTGCTGAAGCGGTCCGTCGCGGCCGGTTTCGTCTATTCGGTGGCGGCGGGCAACGAGTCGCAGGACGCCTGCAACGTCAGCCCGGCGCGGGTTCCGGAGGCGATCACGGTCGCCGCGTCCGACGAGAACGACAATCGCGCGTCCTTCTCGAACCTCGGCGCCTGCGTCGATATTTTCGCGCCAGGCAACAACATCACGTCGCTGGGCCTGTCGAACGGCTCGTCGGCCAACATGAGCGGCACCTCGATGGCGACCCCGCACGTGACCGGCGCGGTGGCGTTGTATCTGGCGGCCAACAAGACCGCGACGCCACAGCAGGTCCGTGACGCGCTGGTCGCGGGCGCCACCGACGGCGTCATCAAGAACCCGGGTTCCGGCTCGCCGAACAAGCTGCTGAACGTGTCGTTCATCGGCGGGGGCCCGGCTCCTGCCTGTGGGATCAAGTCCAACACGACCCCGGTGTCCATTCCGGACGCGGGCGCCGCGGTGACGTCTTCGATCACGCAGGATTCCTGTGCGGGCAAGGCTTCCGGCTCGCTGCCGGTGAAGGTGGACATCGCCCACCCGTACTCGGCGGACCTGGTCATCGACCTGGTCGGCCCGAGCGGCGCGGTCTTCGGGCTCCAGAAGGCGGGCGGCTCTCCGGTCGCGGGCGGCGTCCACACGACCTACACGGTCAACGCGGCCACCGAAAACGCCAACGGCACCTGGAAACTCCGCGTCCAGGACGTCTACCGCTACGACGTCGGCTCGATCGAAGGTTTCTCGATCACCTTCTGACCCAGCGAAAAAAATCCCAATGTGGCGTTCGTCAGATTCGACCTGACGAACGCCACATTGGGGGGCTGAAAACTGACGAAAGCCGCATTGGGATTTTTTTTTACCCGGCCTGGAGGATGGCCATGGCCGCGTTGTGGCCGGGGATCCCGCTGACCCCGCCGCCCCGCTGGGCTCCCGCGCCGCACAGCAGCACCCGCTCATGGGCGGTTTCGACCCCCCACTTGCCGACCATCGACTCGTCGGCCGCGTAGGGCCACGACAGGTCCCGGTGGAAGATGTGACCGGCGGGCAGACCCAACTCCGCTTCCAGGTCCAGCGGAGTTTTCGCTTCTACGCAAGGGTTCCCGGCCGGATCCAGCCACAAGCAGTCTTCGATCGGCTCGGCGAGCACGCTGTTCAGCGAAGCCAGAGTCGCCTTCAAAGCCTCCGAGCGCGCAGAGTCGTTGCGACCGGCGAACAACCGAGCGGGCATGTGCAGCCCGAACAGTGTCAGCGTCTGCGCGCCCGCCACACGCTCGGCGGGACCCAGGATCGTCGGGTCGGTCAGCGAGTGGCAGTAGATCTCGCATGGCGGCAGCGACGGGATCTCGCCGGAGGAGGCCTCCGCGTAGGCCGTGGCCAGTTGTGAGTAGGTCTCGTTGACGTGGAACGTTCCGCCGAACGCCTCGCGCGGGTCCACCGACGAGTCCCGCAGCCGTGGCAGGCGTGAGAGGACCATGTTCACCTTGAGCTGGGCACCTTCGGGGGTCTCCGTCGGCGACTCGCCGAGCAGGCGCGCCAGCGTCGGCGGTGCGACGTTCGCGAGGACATGCCCGCCGCGCACCACGTGTTCCGCGTCGCCCTGGCGGTAGCGCACCTCGCCGGACGGGTCGATCGACAGGACCTCGGCACCGGGCACGAGCGTCGCGCCCGCGGCACGGGCGGCGTCGGCGAGTGAGCCGGTGACCGCGCCCATGCCGCCGACCGGGACGTCCCAGTCGCCGGTCTCGTTGCCGATCAAGTGGTACAGCATGCAGCGGTTCTGCCGAAGTTCGGCGTCGTCGGCCGGCGCGAAAGTCCCGATCAGCGCGTCGGTCAGCACCACGCCGCGGACAGTGTCGTCGCCGAAGGTCTCTTCGAGTGTCCCGCTGACCGGGCGCTCGAACAGCGCGTCCCACGCCGCGTCGTCCCCGACACGCGCACGCAGGGTTTCCTTGCTGGGCAAGGGTTCCGTCAACGTCGAGAACGTGCGCTCGGCCACCCGCGCGGTCATCGCGTAGAAGCGGTTCCAAGCCTCGAATTCCTTGCCGGAGCCGGTGATCGCCGCGAACGACCCGGCCGTGCGGGCGGAGTCGCCGGTGTCGACCAGCAGGCCGCCGTCACCGACCGGCGTGTACGAGGACATCCGGCGCCGCCGCAGGTCCACCGGCAGCCCGAGGTCGGCGATGATCTTCTTCGGCAGCAGGCTGACCAGGTACGAGTACCGCGACAGCCGCACGTCGACGCCGGGAAAAGCGCGGAACGACACCGCGGCCCCGCCGACCTCGTCGCGGCGCTCCAGCACGAGGACGCTCCGCCCGCCGCGTGCCAGGTAGCTCGCCGCCACCAGCCCGTTGTGCCCGCCGCCGACGACCACAGCGTCGTAGTCCATCAAGATCCTCCTCATACCGGTACGCCGCGACCATCGTGGCCGCGGCGTACCAGGTAGGACAAGAGGACGGCTAGGACACGTTCAGCGTGTACGTCGCCGTGCCCGTCTTGCCCGCGGAGTCGGTGGCGGTGATCGTCACCTGGTAGGTCCCGGCCTGGAACGGTGCCACGACCTGCATGGTCGAGCTGCCGCCGCTGGAGATCGTCGACGGGTTGAAGAACGGCGCGAACGGCAGGCCGGTGCCGCTGGCCTTGAGCGTCAGGCTGCCCGAGCCGCCGGTCGCGGAGACCGTCGCCGAGGTGAAGAAGCCGGGCCGGACGGTGCCGCTGCCGGGGCTGACGGTGACCTTGATGTCGCCGGTCGGCGGGGTGCCGGTGCCGACGGTCAGCGTCAGCGTCGTGGTGGCGGTGTCCGTGGTGCCCTTGCCGGAGATCGTCACCGGGTAGTCGCGCTGCGGGGTGTTCGCGGCGGTCTCGATGGTGACCTTCGCGCTGTCACCGGAGTTGATCGACGCGGGCTGGAACGTGGCGGTCGCGCCCTCGGGCAGGCCCGACGCGGTCAGGTCGACCTTCTCGCTGCCGTTCGTGCCCGCCTTGCTGGTCACGGTGGCCGAGACGTACTTGCCGGGGTCGACCTTGACCGAGCCGGGCGTGACGGCGAGGGTGAACTTGTCCTGGCTCGGCGGCGTGCCGATCTGCTGGTTGACCCAGTCGCCCATGTCGTTGTTGAGCCTGCCGTAGATGCTGTACCACTTGAAATCGCTGCGGCTCCACGACGCGACGCCCGCGACCTTGCCGTCGACGATCAGCGGGCCGCCGCTGTCGCCGGGGAGGATGGTCGGGTTGCCGTCGGCGAACCCGGCGCAGATCATCGTCGCGGGCTTCACGCCGTTGCCGACGCCGGTGCACTGACCGGGGTCGCGGATCGGCAGAGTCGCTTTGTCGACCGTGACGTCCTTGGAGTCGTCGTTGAAGTCCTTCTTGCCGTAGCCGACGCCGACGCCGCTCTTGCCCGGCTTCGACAACTCGGTGTCCGACGAGCCCGCGACCTTGGCGTACTGGCCGTTCGGCACCGGGATGTCCGCGTCGGTGGTGACCACCGCGACGTCGTAGCCCTGGTCGAAGTTCACGTACTTCGGGTGCGTGTCATAGCTGACCACGCCGACCCTGGTGCCGCCGCCCGCGTTGAGGTCATCGAGTCCGTACAGGAAGCTCTTCGTGCCTTCGGCCGCCTTGCAGTGCGCGGCGATCAGGACCTTGCGCGGCGCGACGACCGAGCCGGTGCAGGTCTGACCCTGCGGACGGGAGCCGCCTTCGCGGAGCCCGGCGATGATGAAGGGGAATTCCTTCACCGAACTGTCCTGGCCGTTGTAGAACTGGGTGCGCATCGTCGGCGGGATGTGCACGTCGCCGGTCGGGGCGACCGCGGCCGACGGCTCCGCGGCGGCCACTGGGCCAGGGAGCGCGGCGACGATGCCCAGGCCGAGCGCGCACAACCCCAGTACTCGGTGAGTTCGTTTCACGGTGATTCCTTTCCGATGATCCTGCGGCCACTGTCCGTGGACGTGGTGCGCGGAACAATCGGGGAGGAAATCCGTAGGGGTACTGAACTATTGGGGATTAGTGGTGGTCGGTGACCAATTCGAGCTTCCGCTCGCCGGTGCGCTCGACGCGCAGCCCGGCCTTGCCGATCAGCTTGACCAGCCCGTCCACAGTAGACGGCTCACGGCTCGCCGTGGCGAGCACGGCGGCGAGCTTTCCCTTGTAGGACTTGTTGAAATGGCTGACGGTCTTGCGCACGCCGCCGACGTCGGTGACCACGCGCACGTCCACCGCGTGCGGGATGCGGGCCAGCGCGGAGTACGCGCCGGAGCGCAGGTCGACGATCAGGTTGTCCATCTGCTCGAAGACCGGCTCCAGCGTGGGCCGCCACAGGCTGCGCAGCGTGCCGAGCGAGGGCATCGTGGTGTTGCCGGAGAGCCGGTACGCGGGGATGCGGTCGGCGGCCTTGACGATCCCGAACAGCGCGGACGCCACCGCGAGGCGCTGGTTGGCCTTCGCGAGCGCGGGCTTGGAGAAGCTGCCGATGTCGAGCGCGTCGTAGAGGACGCCGGTGTAGCGCTCCAGTCCCGGCAGCGTCGGTGAGGACCACAGCTCGGCGTTGCGGGCGACCTCGTCGGCCTGGTTGGGCGTGATGCCCAGCGTGGTGATGCTCGCGGGCACGTCCGCGGCGAGCTCGGACAGTGCGTCGGCCAGCTTGCGGCGGACCGGGGTCAGCTCGGGATGCGACAGCGTGTCCAGGTCCAGTTGCGGACCGTCGCCGCCGAGGGCCTTGGTTTCGGAAGGGGGGAGGAGCACCAGCACGCCCTAAAGGGTAGACGTGCGTAAATCGGATGCGGTGGGCGGAGGCGCGAGCTTAGCCTCGATCGATGGAACTGCAGTGGCGCCCCTTGAGGCTTGACGACACCGTGCAGCTGGCCAAGGTCTTCGCCGCCTCCGAAGCGCTCGACCCGACCGGCGAGCACTACAGCGCGGACGATCTCCGTGAGGAGTTCGACAGTCCACTCCTGGATCTGGACGTGGCGTCCATCGCGGGCTGGGACGGCGACCGGCTGGTCGCGTACGGCCTGGTCCAGCGCCGTGAAGAGGTCAATCCCGAACACAAGATGCGCGTCGAAGGCATGGTCCATCCCGACTATCGCGAACCCGCTGTCGGCCGGTACCTGGCGGACTTCTTCGTGCGAGCGGGCAAGAGCGTGCACGCGAAGACATTCCCGGACGCGCCGCTCGAGCTGCACGGCCACGCCGCGGAAACCCAGGCCTGGATGACGGGGGTGTTCGAAGGTCACGGCTATCGGCGTTCGCGCACCCTCATCGACATGCGCGCGCCGTTCGACGCGCTTCCGCCGGTGCGGCCCTTGCCCGTCGAGCTGCCGCTCGTCCCCTACGAGGACAAGTACGAGGAGCTCACCCGGCTCGCCGTCAACGAGACGTTCGCCGGGCATTGGGGCAGCGCCGCGCAGTCACCGGAAGGCTTCCGCCACAACATCGCCGGTCACAAGGATTTCCGGGCAGACCTGTCGTTCCTGCTGCTCTCGCAGGATCGAGACGAGGTCGTCGCCTACGTGCTGAGCGCCTTCTTCGCCTCCGACGCCGAAGCGACCGGCGTCCGCGAGCTCTACGTCAGCCATGTCGGCACCCGTGCGGCGCTGCGAGGCCGCGGCATCGCGACCGCGTTGCTCGGGCACACGCTGGCCGAGGCCAAGGCGCGTGGCTTCCAGCGTTCGGTGCTCAACGTGGATCTGGAGAACGTCAACGGCGCGCTCGGGATCTACGAAAGGTGTGGTTACAGCGTCGACGGACGGTGGTTCAACTTCATTCACCCGGTCGAGTGAGCACCCGGTACCCTTGCCCAGGTCGGTGAGGGTTTCCAGGGGGTGCGATGCGAGCGGGCTGGCAGGATCTCCCGCTCCCGATCCGTGCCGCCGTCGAGCGGAACCTCGGCTCCCCGGTCACCAGGTCGCTCCGCCAGTCCCCGGAGTTCGACGGCGGCGTATCGGCGCGCTTGCACCTTGAGGACGGCCGGTGGGTCTTCCTGAAGGCGTTGCCGTCGTACAGCCAGCGTGTCGGCGGCTACCGCGCCGAAGCCGAGGTGGCGGGCTCGCTCCCGGCCTCGGCGCCGGTACCCCAGTTGTTGTCCCTTGTGGACGGTGAGTGGTACGTCCTGGTGTTCTCGGACATCGAAGGCACCCGCCCGAAGCTGCGCCCCGGCTCGCCTGATGTTTCGGCGGCGTTGACGGCTCTGGGTGCGTTGGCCCGGACGTTGACGCCATGCCCGGTGGCGTCGGCTCCGAGCGCGCTCGACGACCTCGGGCCGCTCCTGAACGGCTGGCGTGAGCTGAGCCTGGACCCACCGCGCGATCTCGACGCCTGGTGCGCCCGCAACCTCGACGCACTCGCCGCGATGGAGACGTCGTGGCACCCGTGGGCGGAGGGGGACACGTTGCTGCACAACGACTTGAACCCGGCCAACCTGGTGCTGACCGGGCCGGGCCGGGTGCTCGTCATCAACTGGCGCTACCCGGCGCGCGGTGCCGCTTGGCTGGACCTCGTCTCGTTGGTGCCCCACATGCTCGCGGCCGGTCAGGAACCCTCGGACGTCGACCGCCTCCTGCGCCGCCGCCCCGCTTTGACGGGCATTCCCGCCTGGGCGGTGACGGCATTCGGCGTCGCCCTGGCCGGGCACGCCGAACGCAGCTGCCGCCTGCCCGAGCCTCCCGGCACGACCGGCGTCCGCGTCTACCAGGAACGCCTGGCCACGGTCACGCGCCGCTGGGTCGCCCACCGCACATTGTGGTCGTGAGTGGTACGGCCGGTTAGAACCGGCGATACCACTCACGAGCCCTTGACCACGTGCAACAAGGGTTCCCCAGCGCTGAACCGCCGCAGCTGCTCCTCGACCAACCGCTTCGCCCGCGGATAGAACGACGCCGACCCACCCGCGATATGCGGCGTCAGGATCACCCCCGGAATCGTCCACAAAGGATGGTCACCCGGCAACGGCTCGGGATCCATGACATCAAGAGCCGCCCGAAGCCGCCCTGACGAAGTCTCGGCCACCAAAGCAGCGGTATCCACCGCCGACCCCCGCCCCACATTCACGACCAGAGCGTCATCAGGCAGCAAGGCCAACTCCGCCGCCCCCAGCAGCCCTCGAGTGGACGCCGTATCCGGCAGAATCAAGACAACGATGTCGGCCGAAGGCAGCAGCGACGCCAACTCCGAGATCCCCCGCACACCCGCGCGCGCCGAAGAAGCCACCGGCGTCACCACGGCTTCGGCCGCCAGCAGCTGACGGGAGATCGCCTGCCCGATCCCGCCGTACCCGATCAGCAGCACCCGGCTGTCCGCGAGCGAGCGCGTGTGCTCGCGCGACCAGACCCCGGCCGATTGCTGCCTGATCCACCGAGGCAGGTCCCGCTGCGAGGCATGGATCAACGCCATCGCGTGCTCGGCGACGCTCAGGTCGTGCAGTCCCTGCCCGTTGCAGAGCTGTACCCCGGCAGGCAGCAGCGGCCGCACCTTGTCCACGCCCGCCGACAGCGACTGCACGACACGCAGCGAGGGCAGGCGCGGGAGCAGCTCGAACGGCGCCGGGTACGTGTCGTACGGCAGGACGTAGAACTCGACGTCGTCGACCGTGGCGGGGAAGCCGCCGCGGCCGTCGTACACCTCGGCCGGGAGGCCCGCGGGCACGTCGAGGTCGGACCAGGGGATCAGTACGCGAGTCACGCGATCATCATGCGTGAGCGGCCCCGACGCAGAACTCGTTGCCCTCCGGATCCGTCAGTACCGTCCACCCGAAGCCGGGTACCTCGTGCTTGCCCACCTCCTTCGCGCCCAGGCCGACCAGGCGGGCGACCTCGCCGTCGGCGTCCTCGGTGGTCAGGTCGAGGTGAAGCCGGTTCTTGCCGGCGCGTGGCTCGGGGACGTGCTGGATGCCGAGCGCGACCGGGCTGGAGTCCGAGGACAGGACCAGGTACTCGCCGAAGTAGTCCTGGCTGACCTCCAGGCCGAGCGCCTCGGTCCAGAAGCCGGCCAGCGCGCGCGGATCCTCGCAGTCGATGGTGATCATGCCCACTTGAAGAGTCATACCGGCACGCTAACCCCGCACACCGACAAAACCGGATAACCGGTTGAGGCGCCCCCACCCCCCTTGACTAGGCTGCTGAGAACGTATATCCGGCCGTTTGCCGCGAGGAGCCCAGAAGTGATCACCAGGATGTCGTCGTTGTTCCTTCGCACACTGCGCGAGGATCCGGCGGACGCCGAAGTGCCGAGCCACCGGCTGCTGGTGCGCGCCGGCTACGTCCGCCGAGTCGCACCGGGCGGATACTCCTGGCTGCCGCTGGGCCTGCGGGTGCTGCGCAAGATCGAGAACGTCGTCCGTGACGAGATGAACGCGATCGGCGCGCAGGAGATCCAGTTCCCCGCGCTGCTGCCGAAGGAGCCCTACGAGGCCACCGGCCGCTGGACGGAGTACGGCGACAGCCTCTTCCGCCTCAAGGACCGCAAGGGCGGCGACTACCTGCTCGGCCCGACGCACGAGGAGCTCTTCGCGCTCACGGTGAAGGGTGAGTACAGCTCGTACAAGGATTACCCGGTCGTGCTGTACCAAATCCAGACCAAGTACCGCGACGAGGCGCGTCCCCGCGCGGGCATCCTGCGCGGGCGCGAGTTCGTCATGAAGGACTCGTACTCCTTCGACCTCACCGACGAGGGCCTGGAGACGTCGTACCAGGCGCACCGTGCGGCCTACACCAAGCTGTTCGACCGGCTCGGCATCGAGTACGTGGTCGTCAAGGCGACTTCGGGCGCGATGGGCGGTTCGGCCTCCGAGGAGTTCCTCGCCGTCGCCGAAACCGGTGAGGACACCTACGTCCGCAGCACCGACTCCGGCTACGCGGCCAACGTCGAGGCGGTCACCACGCCCGCGCCCGCCGCGCAGCCGATCGAAGGCCGTCCCGAGGCGCAGGTCCACCACACGCCGAACACGCCGACCATCGAGTCGCTGGTCAACTTCCTGAACGCTGCCGACCTCGGACGCACTTTCACCGCGGCGGACACGCTCAAGAACGTGCTGGTCAAGACCCGCAAGCCGGGTTCGAAGGAGTGGGAGCTGCTCGCCATCGGGCTCCCCGGCGACCGCGAGGTCGACGCCAAGCGCCTCGAGGCCGCGCTGGAGCCCGCCGAGTTCGAGCTGCTCGAAGAGGCCGACTTCGCCAAGAACCCCTTCCTGGTCAAGGGCTACATCGGCCCGAAGGCGCTCAAGGACAACGGCGTGCGCTATCTCGTCGACCCCCGCGTCGTCGACGGCACCGCCTGGGTCACCGGCGCCGACGAGAAGGACCACCACGTCGTCGACCTGCTGGCGGGCCGTGACTTCGTCGCCGACGGCACCATCGAGGCCGCCGAGGTCCGCGAGGGCGACGCCTCGCCCGACGGCCAGGGCACCCTGGTCGCCGCGCGCGGCATCGAGATCGGGCACATCTTCCAGCTCGGCCGCAAGTACGCGGACGCGTTCGAGCTCGACGCGCTCGGCCCCGACTCGAAGCCCATCCGCATCACCATGGGCTCGTACGGCGTCGGTGTCTCGCGGCTGGTCGGCGTGCTCGCCGAGCAGAACCACGACGACATCGGCCTGATCTGGCCGCGCGAGGTCGCACCCGCCGACGTGCACATCGTCATCGCCGGCAAGGACGAGACCATCGCGGCAGGCGCCGAGAAGATCGCCGCCGAACTGGACGCCGCCGGGGTCGAGGTCATCCTCGACGACCGCAAGGCGACCCCGGGCGTCAAGTTCGCCGACGCCGAGCTCGTCGGCGTGCCGACCATCCTGGTGGTCGGGCGCGGGCTGGCCAACGGCGTGGTCGAGGTCAAGGACAGGCGCACCGGCGACCGCGAGGAGATCGCGGTCGACAGTGTCGTCGAGCACCTGGTCAAGGTGACCGGACACTAGGAGATGAAGGTGAGCGGGAAGCGGCTGAAGATCTCGCTGCTTCTCGCCGCCGTCATTCTGCTCGGCGCGGTCGGATACGTCGGGTTTCGCCTGTTTTCGCCGGACGAACCGACGCACGCCGACTCACGCAACGTCCGCGTCCCGTATTCGCGGCCGCCGTTTGTCGTCGTGCCGCCCGTCGTGCCCGGCTGGCAGTCGGTCGCCGGTCGTGACGGCTCCTACGCCTACGACGTCCCGCCGGATTGGACGCCGAAGCCGGAGGCCATGCGCAACTGGCAGGCCGACGGCCACGGCCCGGTGCTGCGCCTGGCGCGCCCCGCGTTCTACGGCAAGGGTTACTGCGAAACCGACCGTGAGCGTCCGCGCGGCGGCACCGGCGTCGCCACCTCCAAGGCGCCCGACCCGTCGGTGAAGATCGCCACCGAGCTCGCCAGGCATGTGTACGGCAACGCCAAGCTCACGGTGGAACCCTCCCAGGAGACCCAGATCTCCTTCGAGCACGGCAAAACCCGGCCGGGGACCATCACGATGATCGAGGTGACACCGGAGCCGGGCGACTGCCAGTCCGCGAAGGCCTACGTCGGCGCGATCTCGATCGCCTCGGGCGAGAACGGGAACCCGAAATGCGCGGTCATGGCCGTGTACTCGGACGACACCATGAGCCGCGACCAGGTGCTGCAGATCCTGAAGAGCTACCGCTGGGTTCCGCCCGGCAACCGCACCACGACGGTTCCGCCTAGGTAGTCGGCCGGATCGTCGAGATGATCTCGTCCGAGACGGCGTTCGGCAGCGCGTTCGACACCTCTTGGTCGGCCAGGATCATGTGCACCGAATAACGCCCGGACGCCGGGTCGGTGCTCAGTGGCAGCGCGACCGCCGTGATGGTCGCACTCGGTGCGCCACAAGGGGAATGCTCCGCCGGGTGAATGGTCGCGGTGATCTCCGTGGCCTCGACCGAGCTCGCGAACACGCGCACGGAACGAGGATCCGACAGGGTCACTTCCGGGCGGAGCATGCCGTCCGAGGAGCTGAACGCCGCGTCCGCCCACTGCAGTGCCGACTCGCGCGCGGCGTCACGCGGGCTGCGGACCTCGTCACTGCCGATCGTGCTGAACCCGGTCTGCGCGCGCGACGAGACGTCCTGTTCCTCGCAGAAGCCGGTCCGATAGTGCGCGACGCCGTGCAGCGCCAGCGGATTCCCGTTCGGGTCCTCGAGCGCGAGCACCATGCCCGCGTCCTCGACCGCCCAGTCCGGTGGGACGTCGTAGACGAACGGGTTGTCCTCGGCCGTCACCGGCCGCCAGCCGATGATCGACGGCACCACCGGCGGCCGAGCCGGTTCGGCGGGCACCGGCCGCGGCGGGGGAGCGGCCTGCTGGGCCGAACCGCCGAGTAGCGCCACGACCAGCAGGAACGACACCATCGTGAGCCCGCCCGCGATGGACAGCCCTACGCGCAGCGGGTTGTCCAGTATCGGGCGTTCCGCGGCCGGGATGTCGACGGGCGGCGCCATCGGGAACGGCTCCGTGTCCGGAGCAGGGAGCAGCGGCCGCCCGGTGAGCGGATCGACGAAGCACAACGGCTCCTCGGACGGCCACTCGCTCACTTCAGCGGCCTCAGGCTCGCGACGATCTTCTTGGCGTCATCGGCAGGCAGCGAGTCCGGCGTGCCCTGGTCGACGGTGATCAGGAAACACGTGGTCTTGTCGCCGTTCTTGAACGCCGCCGAGATCACCAGCACGTTCGGCGCACGGCACTCCTCCGAGGCGGGCGAGGTGAACGTCACCGTCGCGCTGCTGGCCTGGATCGTGCCTCCCGCGAGCGGCAGCCGGCTGACCGGCGGGTCGGCGATCTGCGGCGGCTGGGTGTCCTTTTCCGTGCTGCCCGCGATGGCCCATGCCTTGGCGGCCTTCATCGCGGCCTCTTCCGGCGCCATCTGGTCGACGGTGACGAAGCCGAGCCTGCCGCGGTTGGAGCCCCGCGATTCGGGGCAGGCGCCCGCTTTGTACGTCATCGACTCGTGCATGACGACCTTGGTCGGGCCTTCGTCGTACCCGGCGTTCCGGCCAGGCTTGGTGTCGAAGCCTGCGGGTACGTCGTACGCCGCTCCGTCCTTAATGGACTTCAGGCCCTGCCAGCCCGGCGTGGTCGACTCGGTCTTGTTGTCCGGCACCCCGCTCGCGGACGGCGAGGACGGCGGCGGCACGGGCGCCGACGTCGGGGCGGGCGGCGCGGCCTGCTGCTCGTCCTTGCTGGTCAACACGAACAGCAACGTGACGCCGACCGCGATGACGATCACCAGCGCGACGGCCGCGATCCAGAGCCCGGTCTTCTTCTTGGGCGGCTCGGGCGGCGGGTAGCCGCCGAAACCCTGCTGCGGCTCCAGCTGGTACTGCTGCGTCTGGCCGTACGGCTGTTGGTACTGCTGGTCGTACGCTTGCGGAAAGCCCTGCTGGTAGGGCTGCTGGGGCTGATTCGGCCAGCCCTGGCCCCCTGGGTTCGACATGCGGGCAGCTTAAACCGGCTCAAACGCCCGTGCCGAGCAGCGCGGTGTGAACCGCGCCCGTGTCCGAAAGATCGGCCAGCACGGTGTGCGCGCCCGCGTCGCGTAGCTCGTCCGCCGTGTACTTCCCGGTCGCCACCGCGACGGCCACCGCGCCGTGGTCCAGCGCGGCCGCCACGTCGTTCGGGGTGTCGCCGACGACGACCACCGACGAGTACTCGAACTCGACGCCGTGCTTGGCGCCGGCGGCCGCGACCGCGTGCGGCACGAGATCGGGCCGGTGCGCGGAAAGTGAGCCGTAGCCGCCGATTTCGAAGTCGACGTGCGCGTGCAGGCCGAACGCGGACAGCTTGTGCCGCGAGATCTCCGGCAGGTTCCCGGTGACCAGCGACTGCACGACCCCGCCCAGACCGGCCACAGTGGACAGTGCGGTCTCCGCGCCGGGCAGCGCGCGGCCGAGCTGGGTCAGCGTGGGCAGCGCGCGCTCCGAGATGTCGATCAGCGAGGCCCACAATCTGGCGATCGTGTCCTCGGTCACGTCGATGCCGTGCCTGGTGAGGATGTCGGTGGTGATGGCCCGCTCGGTCTGGCCGGCGAAGTAGGGCTGCTCGCGCAGTTCGACGCCGGTCGCCGCGGACAGCGCGGTCCGGTACCACTGCGCGCCGACGCCGCTGAGGTCGACGAGGGTCTGATCGATGTCCCAGAGCACCAGCCGGTGCGGAGTAGTCACGTGACCGACGTTACCCGGCCAGAGTTATTCAACACGTGTTGATTTCGGTGTGCGTGCGAGCTACCGTTGCGCTCAATTAATTCATCAAGCGAAGAATAAGTGGAGGCTGCGATGACCGGTCGACTCCCGCTGCTGGCGGCGCTCGCCGGCGCGCTGGTGGCCGTGGTGCTGGGATTCCTCACCTTCGGCGCGCAGGCGACGGTGGCGCCGGACCATGTCCCGGTGGCCGTGACGGGCCCGATGGCCGAGAAGCTGGCCGCGCACGGTGGTGACGCGCTCGCCTGGCGCGTCACCACGCCGCCGGAGGGACGGCGGCTGCTGGAGGACAAGGAGGTCTACGGCCTGCTCGACCTCACCGGCGGCCAGGCGACCGTCATGGTTTCCGGCGCGCTGAACCCGTCCGGCACGCAGGTCGCGCAGCAGGCGCTGACCGGTGCGGCGCAGGCGTTGACCGGCGCGGTGAAGGTCGAAACCCTGCATCCGGCCAGCGCGGCCGGCCGCGCGGCGCCGCTGGCGTTGAGCGCGCTCGCGTGGGTCGGCGCGCTGGCAGCGGGCGCGATACTGACCTTGCGTGGCAGGCCGGGGGCGGGCGCCCGGTTCGCGCAGGTGCTCGGCTCCGGTGTCCTGCTGACCGGCGTGCTGGCGGGCTTCCTGAAGCTGTGGGACTCGTCGCTGCCGCTCGGCTGGGACGTGCTCGGCTTCGTTTTCCTTGCGGCGACGGCGTTCGCGGCGCTGCAGGCCGGTTTGCTGCGGCTGCTCGGCATCCGCGCGATGGCGATTCTCGGCCCGCTGTACCTCGTCGCGCCCGCTGTCGCCGGTCAGGTGCCGGAGCTGTTGAACCCGGCTTATCGCACGCTGCTGTGGTCGTGGACGCCGTTCCGGTTCTCCACGGAAGGCCTGCGGAGCCTGCTGCAGGGTGTCTCGGACGCGCCGGACGTGCTGACCGGCGTGTGGGTGCTCACCGGGATGCTGGCGGCGGGCGTGCTCGTGCTGCTGCTACCCGGCAAGCAGGCTGAAGCGCACCCGGCGCACGGGGTTGTCGAGGTTGGTGTCCACTAGGCAGATCGACTGCCAGGTGCCCAGCGCCAGCACCCCGCCGAGCACGGGGACGGTGGCGTACGGCGGCACCAGCGCGGGCAGCACGTGGTCACGGCCGTGACCCTGGCTGCCGTGCTGGTGCCGCCAGCGTTCGTCGCGGGGCAGCAGGCTGTCGAGCGCCGTGAGCAGGTCGTCGTCGCTGCCCGCGCCGGTCTCGAGAACCGCCAGTCCTGCCGTCGCGTGCGGCACCCAGACGTGCAGCAGGCCGTCTTCGGCGTCGGCCTCGGTGAGGAACCGCTCGGCGTCACGGGTCAGGTCGTGCACCACGGCGCGGTTGCCGGTGCGCACCTCGATCTCGACGGAGTACATGGCTGTCACCGTACGACGTTCGGCCGTTGACGCACGGGTGAGACCGTCGCTAGCGTGCGTTCGGCCCGTAAGACGGTGTTCACATTCATGAATATTGAGGTGGTGTTGTGGCCCGGTTCCGCCTGCTCGGCCTATCCCTGATCCTCGCGGCGACGAGCTTCGCCTTCGTCCCGGCCGCTGTCGCGGCTCCAGAAGCGCGGCAAGAGACGAATCTCGACGCCGGCTGGCGGTTCGTCCGCTCGGACGTCGCCGGAGCGGAAACGCCCGGCTTCAACGACTCCGCGTGGACCGCGACGAACGTCCCGCACACCTGGAACGCGCAGGACGGCCAGGACGGCGGGAGCAACTACTACCGTGGAGTCGGCTGGTATCGGAAGCACTTCACGCCGTCGGCCGGGCTGGCGGGCAAGAAGCTCTGGCTGCAGTTCGACGGGGTCAACTCCGTCAGCGACGTGTGGGTCAACGGCACCAAGCTCGGGCAGCACAAGGGCGGGTTCGCGGGATTCCGTTTCGACGCGACCAACGCCGTGCGGCTGGGCGCCGACAACGTGATCGCGGTCAAGGTCACCAACGCGGCGAACGCCGACATCGCCCCGCTGCAGGCGGACTTCACCTTCTACGGCGGCATCTACCGCGACGTTTCGCTGCTCGCGGTCGACCCGTTGTCCGTGCGGCTCGGCGACTACGGCGGCCCAGGCGTCTACCTGCGGCAACGTGCGGTGACGGCGGCGTCGGCCGACATCGACGTGACCACCAAGGCGTGGAACAACTTCGCGGTGTCCAAGAGCGTCCGCCTGCACACGGTGGTGCGGGACGCGGCCGGGACGGTGGTCGCGGAGAACACGACCGCGGCGCGTTCGGTGGCGGCGGCGACCGGGTTCGAGCAGGTGCAGCGGCTGACCATCCGCAACCCGCATCGCTGGCAGGGCAAGGAAGACCCGTATCTGTACAAGGCGAGCGTCGAGGTGCTCGACGGCGCACGCGTCGCCGACGTGGTCACCCAGCCGCTCGGCCTCCGGTCGTCCACTGTGGACCCCGCTTCCGGCTTCTCGTTGAACGGCAAGCACCTGAGTCTGCACGGGGTGAACGCGCACCAGGACCGGCTCGACCAGGGCTGGGCCGTGCCGCCGTCACAGCACGTCCAGGATTTCGACCTGATGGACGAGATGGGCGTCAACGCGCTGCGCACCGCGCACTACCAGCAGGCGCAGCAGGTCTACGACCTCGCAGACCAGCGCGGTTACGTGGTCTGGGCGGAGATCCCGCTGGTGGACAAGGTCACCGACTCGGCCGCGTTCCGCGCCAACGCCCAGCAGCAGATGTACGAGCTGATCAGGCAGAACTTCAACCACCCGTCGATCGCCTTCTGGGGTATCGGCAACGAGCAGCGCACCAACGACGCGGCCACCAACACCATCCTCGACCTGCTCGCCCAGCAGGTGAAGGCCGAGGATTCCGGCCGGTTCTCGACCTATGCGACCAACCAGGGCGACACCGACGCGCTTTCGAGTCACGCCGATGTCAGCGGCTACAACCGCTACTACGGCTGGTACAACAAGTCCGCCACCGGCCCCGGCGCGTGGGCGGATGCCTTGCATGCCAAGGATCCCGCCCGCGAAATCGGCCTGAGCGAGTACGGCGCGGGCGCCAGCATCATCCAGCACGAGGAGAATCCCGCCCCGCCGGTGACGACGTCCCGCTGGCATCCCGAGGAGTACCAGAACATCCTCCACGAGAACCACTGGAAGCAGATCTCGACACGGCCGTTCCTCTGGGGCACCTTCGTCTGGAACATGTTCGACTTCGGCGTCGACAGCCGTTCCGAGGGCGACACCTTGGGCCGCAACGACAAGGGCCTCGTCACCTACGACCGCGCGGTGCGCAAGGACTCGTTCTACTGGTACAAGGCGAACTGGACGACCACACCCTTCGTCTACCTGACGAGCCGCCGCTGGACCCAGCGCACGGCCGCGGCCACGACGGTCAAGGTCTACGGCACCGCGGACTCGGTTTCGTTGTCCCTCAACGGAACCCAGGTGTCGTCCAAGACCTCGGCCGACCACATCTTCTCGTGGCCGGTGACCTTGAAACCGGGCGCCAACGTGATCACGGTGACGGGAACCCGAGGCGGCCAAACCTTCACGGACACGGCCACCTGGACCCTCACCCAGTAAAAAAAATCCCAATGTGGCTTTCGTCAGCTCAGAGCTGACGAAAGCCACATTGGCGTGCTGAAACCTGACGAATGCCGCATTGGGATTTTTTTCC
>NZ_JBHWEB010000130.1:0-3880 GCF_042734395.1 Amycolatopsis sp. NPDC059657
GGGTGACCCAGGTGACGGCGACCACCGACGTCTCCCCCGCCACTCGCACGCGTGCCCCCATCACCACTGTCTACTCCCTGGCGAGCTCCACGAACGGCCGCAGCGCGTCGGGGTTGACCAGAGCATCCCTGCTGACCGCTCGCTCCGGGGCGACCCCGGACAAGATCTTCTTCACGGGTACCTCGCACTTTTTACCGTTCAAGGTGCGCGGGATCTCGGTGACCACGACGAACCGATCAGGTACATGTCGTGGCGACAGCGCCCCCCTGAGCTCCTTGCGCAGCGACGGCTCGACGTCAGCCAGCGATGCCCCGCCCTTCAACACCAGGAAACACAGCAGCTGGCCGTCTTCATTCCCGGCCGCCGAGGTGTCGATGACCAGCGAGTCGGCGACCGACGCGAAACCTTCGACGACGCGGTAGAACTCCGCCGTGCCCATGCGGACGCCGCCGCGGTTCAACGTCGAGTCGCTGCGGCCGTAGATGACCGCCGAACCGCGCTTGGTGATGCGGATCCAGTCGCCGTGGCGCCAGATGCCGGGGTACATCTCGAAGTACGCCTCGTGCAGCCGTGAGCCGTCGGGGTCGTTCCAGAAGTAGACCGGCATCGAGGGCATGGGCTGGGTGACGACCAGCTCGCCGACCTCTTCGACCACCGAGTTTCCTGCCTCGTCGAAGGACTCGACCGCGGCGCCCAGCGCGCGGCAGGACAGCTCGCCCAGCCAGACCGGGAGGTCGGGTGACGCGGCCACGAACGCCGCGCACAGGTCGGTGCCGCCGGAGACCGAGCAGATCTGGACGCCCTTGCCGAACTCGTTGACAAGCCAACGGAAGCCTTCGACCGAAAGCGGCGAGCCCGTCGAGCCGATCGCGCGCAACGCAGTGAGGTCGTATTTGGCCGAGGGCTTGATGCCCTCTTTGAGACAGCTCTGGATGAACGGCGCCGACGTGCCGAAGAACGTGACGCGGTGCTGTTCCGCCAAATGCCAGAGCACGTTGAGGTCCGGCTGGCCGGGACTGCCGTCGAACAGCACGATCGTGGTGCCGACCAGCAGCCCGGAGATGAGGAAGTTCCACATCATCCAGCCGGTCGTGGTGAACCAGAAGAACCGGTCGCCTGGGCCCAGATCACTTTGCAGCGCAAGGGCTTTCAGCAGTTCGATGGTGATGCCGCCGTGGCCGTGGACGATGCCCTTGGGCAGCCCGGTGGTGCCCGACGAGTACAGGACCCACAGCGGGTGCGCGAAGTCGACCGGCTCGAACGCCAGCTCGGCGCCGTCGTTCGCGGCGAGCAGGTCGTCCCAGTCGAGGGTGCCGTCGAGTGAGCCGCCGCCGACGTAGTCGATCAGTACGGTCGCTTCGACTGACGGGATTTGTTCGCGCAGCTGGGAAATTGTCGAACGAGTGTCGAAGGAACGTCCATTGTAGACGTAGCCGTTGACGGCGATGAGCACCTTCGGCTCGATCTGGGTGAAGCGGTCCGAGATCGCGCGGACGCCGAAATCGGGCGAGCACGACGACCACACCGCGCCGAGGCTGGCGGTGGCGAGGAACGCGACGAGCGTCTGCGGGCAGTTCGGGGCCAACGCGACCACTCGGTCGCCTTTGCCGACACCCGAAGAGACCAACGCGGCACGGAAAGCCGCGACCTGCGCGCGCAATTTTCCGTAGGTCAATTGCCGGGTCAGGCCGTCTTCACGGTGGAAGATCACCGCGAGTTCGTCATCGGCCTTCGACGCTCCGGCGACGCCCGGCGTCAGCGCGTGCTCGGCGTAGTTCAGCGTGCCGCCTTCGAACCACTTCGCCTGCGGCATCGCGCCGGAGAGCACCTCGCCGGGCTGGTCATGCCAGCGCATACCGAGGAACTCCGCCACCGCGGCCCAGAACTCGGGCACACGCTGGACGGAGAACTCCCATAGCGACTGGTAGTCGTCGACCTCGACGCCGCGCTCGGCCCGCAGCCACTCGCGGAAGGCCTCGATCTTCGTCTCGGACTGGCGGCTCGGCTCAGGGCGCCAGAGCACTTCGGGGGCATCGGCGTTGGTCACCCGCCGATGTTAACCCTCGCTAACGTAAGTGCGCATCAAACCAATTGAGCGTCCGCTGCCAGGCTTCCGCGCCGGCCCCCGGGTCTGAATCGAAGCGATGGTCGGCGCCCGGATACCGGACGACGTTCGTCACGACGTCGGCCGACGCGGCGGCGTCACGCAGGTGTTCCAGCTCGACGCGGCCCTCCTCGGTGCCGGAGTCGCCGTACATGCCGAGCCACGGGCTGGTCAGCTTGCCCGCGATCTCGACCAGGCCTGGCAGCTCACCACCGACGCTGACCGCCGCGCCGAGCTTGCGGTGCGAGGCGACCACGAGCGCGGCCGTGCCGCCAAGGTCGAAGCCGACGACGCCGAGCTGGTCGGCGTCGACACCGCGCTCGACCAGCCAGTCGAGCGTGCTGTCGGTGGCGTCGAGGATGTCCTCGCGGGTCAGGTGCTCCCCCTCGATATGCGGCGCGACGGCCAGCCAACCCTCACCGGCCAGCCCGGCTATCAGCAACCGCACTCCGTCCGTTATGCCCTCCGCCTCGTGTAGCACGACCAGCCCGCCGCGGACCACACCCTCAGGCTCGGCGAAGGTCAACTGCACACGTTCGTAAACATCGGTGTGGGTGAGGGTCATTCACTTACTCAACCACTGCGAGGTAAACAGGAGAAGGGTTGAGAGATTGCGGATAGGGTGACCGCAATCTCCCTGAGACGAAGAGGAGCTCGCGCTATGTCCGCCGTCCCCACCCGCTCGGATCTCGGCACGTTGCCGGTGTACGTCCCCGGTCGCACCGTCGAAGGTGCGATCAAGCTCGCCAGCAACGAGGTGCCCGGCGGTCCGCTGCCGAGTGTGGCGAAGGCGATCGTGGAAGCGGCTGCCAACGTCAACCGCTACCCCGACTCCGGCTGCAACGCGCTGAGCTCCCGCATCGCCACCGAGGTCGATTTCCCGGTCTCGCAGATCGCCATCGGCTGCGGCTCGGTTTCGCTGTGCCAGCAGCTCGCGCAGGCCGTCTGCGAGCCAGGCGACGAAGTCCTCTACGCGTGGCGCTCGTTCGAGGCGTACCCCACGGTCACGCAGGTGGCGAACGCGCGCAGCATCAAGGTGCCGCTGACCGCTGGGCACGAGCACGACCTCGACGCCATGCTCGCCGCGATCACGCCGCGCACCAAGATCGTCTACGTCTGCAACCCGAACAACCCGACCGGGACCGCGGTCCGCCGTGAGGCGCTGGAACGGTTCCTGGACGCGGTGCCGTCCACTGTGCTCGTCGTGCTGGACGAGGCGTACCGCGAGTTCGTCACCGACTCCGAGGTGCCGGACGGCCTCGAGTACGTGCGCTCGCGTGACAACGTCGCCGTGCTGCGCACCTTCTCGAAGGCCTACGGTCTCGCCGGGCTGCGCGTGGGTTACGCCGTCGCGCCGGAGAACATCGCGAAGGCGCTGCGGCAGGTGTTCGTCGCGTTCAGCGTGAACATGATCGCGCAGGCGGCGGCGATCGCTTCGCTGGACGCGTCCGACGAGTTGATGGCGCGCGTGAAGGAGATCGTCGGCGAGCGTGAGCGGGTGCGTCGCGAGCTCATCGACGCCGGCTACGACGTGCCGGACACGCAGGCGAACTTCGTCTGGCTGCCGCTGGGCGAGGAGACGCCGAAGTTCGCGGAGTTCGCGCTGGACCACAAGCTGGTGCTGCGGCCGTACGCGACGGACGGCGTGCGCGTGACCATCAGCACACCCGAGGAGAACGACCTTTTCCTCGCGGCTGCCCGCGCTTACAAGGGTTAAGGGCTCGTGCGCGTTTCGGGGGGGTGAAAACCCCCCCCACCCCCACCGACGGATTAATG